>JARGOI010000200.1 GCA_029212275.1 Thalassolituus sp. | reverse complement strand
CAGGTGAATTCGCCAAAGACTCGGCGATAGAGCGCAAATCTCGAATGGGCACATGTTCGCGCAGCAAACTTTGCAAGACCGACAACAACTGGCTGATAGAGACTTTGTTGGGCACCAATTCTTCGGCCAACTTGGGGGAGGTTTTCGCCAGCATATCGACCAAATGCTGCACGTCTTCGTGGCCCACTAATTCGTGCGCATGGCTCTGTAAAACCTGATTTAAATGGGTTGCAACCACGGTGCTGGCATCCACCACGGTGTAACCTAAGGTTTGCGCACGATCTTTTGAACTGGCTTCAATCCAATAGGCTTCCATACCAAACGCAGGATCAGTGGTCGCTTGGCCATCGATTTTGCCAAAGACTTGTCCAGGGTTAATGGCCATGTCACGCTCTGGAAAGATGTCGGCTTCGGCTAAGGTCACCCCCATGAGCGTAATACGGTATTGATTGGGCAATAAATCGAGGTTGTCGCGAATATGCACCGAGGGCATTAAGAACCCGAGTTCTTGCGATAATTTTCGGCGTACGCCTTTAATACGATTAAGCAGTTCGCCACCTTGGTTTTTATCCACCAAAGGAATCAAGCGATAACCTACTTCTAAGCCCACTCGGTCGACAGGCTCCACATCGTCCCAACCCAGCTCTTTGACTTCTAGCTGTTTAATCGCCGCTTCGGCACGCTCTTTAGGCGGTGCAAGCTTACTGGGAACGCCCGCTGGGCCTGCCAAGCGTACTTGATTGTTATTTTCTAATCCCAAACGCGACAGCACCTGATCACCAAGATCACCACCATCTTTTTTCCAATGGATAATATAGGCACAAATGCCCGCAATCACACCGGCACTGAGGAATACGGTGTGCGGCATACCCGGAACCAAGCCCATCAGCAACAACAAACCAGAAGAGACGCCTAATGCTTGCGCTGAGCCAAACATTTGACCAAAGACTTGCTGACCCATGTCTTCGTTAGTGTCGCTGCGATTTCGCGTCACCATGATCGCGGTAGCAGTCGACAATAGTAATGAAGGGATTTGCGCAACCAAGCCATCACCAATAGCCAACAAGGTATAAGCAGCAACTGCATCATTAAAGGTTAAATCGTGTTGTGCCATACCAATAGCAAAACCACCAACAACGTTGATAATTAGAATCAAAATACCGGCGACCGCGTCGCCTTTCACAAATTTACTGGCACCGTCCATCGAGCCGTAGAAATCGGCTTCGGCTGCGACATCGGCGCGACGTATTTTTGCTTGATCGGCATCAATTAAACCCGCATTAAGGTCGGCATCAATCGCCATTTGCTTACCGGGCATGGCATCCAAAGTAAAACGCGCACTGACTTCCGATACACGTCCTGCACCCTTAGTCACCACCACAAAGTTGATGATCATTAAGATCATAAAAACAACTAAGCCGACCGCGTAGTTACCACCAATCAGCACTTCACCAAAGGCCTCGATCACCTTACCCGCCGAGTCGCCACCTTCATGGCCATATAACAAAACAACGCGCGTGGATGCGACGTTGAGTGCTAAGCGCAATAAAGTAGCGATCAATAGAATGGTCGGGAAAATATCGAAGTCGAGCGGACGGCGGGCATAGACACTGACCAACAACACCACAATAGACAGGGCAATATTAAAGGTAAAAAAAGTATCCAATAGAAAAGGAGGCAGTGGCAGAGTCATCATTCCCAGCAATACCAACAGCATGATGGGTATGCCTAGATTGCTTTGTGCCAATAATGCGGCACCGCCTTTTAGTTGTCCTGTTAATCTACTGCCGGAAGCTACCGCCATTATGTCACCCGTCAAAAATATGTTGAAACTGATCAATTATTTAAGGGGTATCGCAAGAAGCATTCCGTTTTTTAAAATCTGCAAATTTTTTTATGTTTTTTTATGTGAACGACGAATAAATCAAGCCTCTTAATTTGCTATTGCACTAGGGTGCAGGGTCCACTCTTAAATCACGCGGAATCGGGAAATCTGGCTTACGTTCTGGACGTGGACCATTGCCTTTCACAAACTGATCCATCTGGAAAATATACGCCAGTACTTGCGCTACTGCGACGTACAAACCTTCTGGTATTTCATCACCAACACGTGCATGTGCGTACAAAGCGCGCGCCAAAGGGGGCGCCTGCATTTGTGGAATATTATGTTCTTTCGCAATTTCACGAATTTTCATCGCCGCTTGGTCGACCCCTTTAGCGACTAGCACTGGGGCATTTTGACTGCCTGCACTGTAACTCAAGGCAATAGAATAATGCGTGGGGTTAGTAATAATCACATCCGCATTTGGCACATCCGCCATCATTCGACGTTGGGCAATTTCACGTTGTAATTGACGGACGCGGCCTTTGACTTCGGGCTTGCCTTCGGTTTCTTTAAATTCATCTTTTATATCTTGCATCGACATGCGCAGTTTTTTCTTGTGACTATACAGCTGCCAAGGAACATCGGCGATGGCAATCAGCGATGTGGACGCGCACAGCGCAATCACACTCCAAATAATAATGGTGATCGCAGAATCAATGGCCGGACGAACTTGTTGATGCTGAATGGCCATAGCGTCTTCAAAGAAAAACATCAATACGAACCAAGCCACCGAACCGACCACCAATACTTTAGCCCATGCCTTGATCAATTCGACCAGGGAGTTCATCGAGAACATGCGCTTGAGACCTGCCAAGGGATTGATACGATCGCCTTTTGGCATAAAAGCTTTACTGGAAAATAACCACCCGCCCACGCCTAGCGGTCCAACAAATGCGGCGAGTAATACCACCGCCAGCCATGGCGTCAAGCCAATGGCAGCTTCTAAAGCAGCAGCGTCTAGGTGAATCGCCATTGTCGATGGGTCGAAGGCAGTTCGTCGATCGAACGAAAAACAATAACGCGACAGATTGGTAATTTTTTCCGATAAAAATGGACCAAACACCAATAAACCCAACGCTCCAAGCAACAGTACCATAGTGGTACTCAGCTCTTTAGAACGCGGGGCCTGACCCTCTTCGCGCGATTTCTCTATTTTTCGCGCGGTGGGTTCTTCGGTTTTTTCTTGACTGCTGTCTTGTTCAGCCATCCGTTATCTCATCTGCAGATATTAACAATGATCGATTTGAAATTATTGCATCGACACTCGGTACCAAATTATCAATTCATCGTGACTAATTTTTTTAGAAACTCAAAAAGTATGTCCATATAAAACTGAAATCCCGTCGCCATATCATCAATATTTAACCAAATAATAAATAAACCAACGATCATGGTGACAGGAAAACCTAATGCAAAAATATTTAATTGAGGCGCAGCACGAGTCATCACACCAAATGCCAAGTTCACAATTAATAACGCCGTGATCGCAGGCAACGAAATAACAATAGCCGCCGCAAACATCCAGCCACTCCATTCCACTACCAGTGAAAATTGCTGAACCGAAAAACCATCCATTCCAATAGGAATACTTTCGAAGCTATCAACTAAAATCTCTATTAACACCAAATGTCCGTTGAGTGCCAAAAAAACCAGCGACGCCATAAATAAAAACCATTGTGATACCACGACAACCGAAGCTCCCTGTGAGGGATCAACTGTGGTTGCAATCCCTAAGCCAGTTTGCATTGCTATTAATTGACCAGCAATAACGAACACCTGCATCAATAATTCGACGACGAACCCAAGCAAAATACCTATTAAAAGCTGTTGCATCACAATAATAAAAGAGGCTAACGAAATGGCTTCAACCTTAGGCATGGGGGGCAAAATTGGCACAATCGCCAAAGTCACAGTGACGGCTAATAATAGTCGAATACGCTGGGAGACCATACGTGTGCCAAATAAAGGCATCACCATAAACAGCCCAGCTATGCGAGTAAATGGATAAATATAACGACTGACCCAGTGACTTACTTCAAGCGGATCAAGCTCAAACATAGATCACCCGATGAGAAATGGAATATTCATGTAAATATCCCGGGTAAAATCCAATACGGCATTCACGGCCCAAGGACCAAACATCAATATGGCCAGCAAAGTGACCACCAAACGTGGCAAAAAACTCAGTGTTTGTTCGTTAATTTGAGTGGCTGCCTGAAATGTACTAACCGCCAAACCAATGACCAAGCTCGGAATAATCATCGCAACAACAATCATCAACACAATGTATAAAGCGTTTGAGAATATATCTCCAACTATGGCATCTGTCATAATAAGCTCTTCCTATTAAGTACTAAACCGTACCAAAACTATTGGCCAATGTGCCCATAATCAATGCCCAACCATCAATTAACACAAACAACATTATTTTAAATGGCAGCGAGATAATAATGGGTGACAACATCATCATACCCATGGCCATTAAGATACTAGCGACCACTAAATCAATGATGAGAAAAGGGATAAAAATTAGAAATCCAATTTGAAACGCTGTTTTCAGTTCGCTGGTAATAAATGCTGGAATAAGAATATGAATGGGCGTTGCTTCTGCCGTAGTAATGTCATCACGACCACTAAGACGCACAAATAAATTCAAATCGTTTTCGCGAGTTTGCGACAACATAAATTCGTGTATTGGAACAATGGCTTTTTCCAGTGCTACCTGAGGCGTAATGGTTTCGGCCATGTAAGGCTGAACGGCTTCAACATTAATAATACGAAACACCGGCATCATAATAAACAAACTTAAAAACAACGACAGTCCTAGTAATACTTGATTCGACGGTGTCTGCTGCAACCCCATGGCTTGACGTAGAATGGCTAATACAACAATGATGCGAGTAAAAGATGTCATCATTATGAGTAGCGATGGCAACACCGTTAAGATTGTCATCAACGCTAAAATTTGAATCGTTACTGAATATTCTCCACCATTATCATTGGTTTTATATACCACAGCAGGTATGCCTGGCATAGCCGCACCTAAAAAGGGTTCAGCTGCCATAGCCATCATTGGACTGGCCAAAAATACTAAAGGAAGCCACGACAAAAATTTCACTTGGTTACCGCCTTTTTTAGTATCTCAGCAAACCCTAACGTTGCTGCTGGTGTTTGTTCAATTTTTTCGTTTAGCTCACTGAGCAATGTAATTTGATGTGGGGTAACACCAATCACAAGATGTTTTCCGCCCGCTTCAATAATGGCTACTTTTTCTTTCGTCCCTAGGGATAGCATGGCAATTGTACGTAATTGTGCTTGGCCCAAACCAAACTGTGTTGCACGAGTTTTATTGATTAACCATGCTAAAAAGACAATGAGACCAACAATCAACAACAGGAAAAGTATGACTTTTCCAGAGTTTGCCATGGGATCGT
>JARGOI010000199.1 GCA_029212275.1 Thalassolituus sp. | reverse complement strand
TTCCAATTGTGTTGGTGCACGGCAGTTTTTGTAATCGTGGATTTTGGATTTCATCTAAAGGACATGGCTTCGCCAGTTATCTGGTAAAACAAGGTTTCGATGTTTGGATGATGGAACATCGTGGGCATGGATTGTCGCCACGTAATCATGATTTTGGCAAAAACACAGTGGAACGTTATGCCACCGCTGATGTGCCTGCCGTGCACGAATTTATTATGGAACAAACCGGTAAATCTCCGGTTTGGGTGGGCCATTCTCTCGGTGGCAATATGATTGCAGCCGCGGTTGCTGGAGGGACATTTCAAGTGAATCCTTCTGCCATGGTGCTTATGGGATCACAAACCGTCCGCCGTAACTGGTATTTGCAAATTCCGGGTGTTGGAGCGTTGGTACGACTCTACTTATCAACGCAACAAGATGTGGATGGCAGCCGTTTAAATCTTGGTCCAGAAAACGAACCTGCAGGGGTCGCATCAGAATACATACGTCGGCACAGTTTGCTGGGTAAGTGGCGCTTCGCTGACTCTAAATACCTGTTAACCCCAGGTTGGAGTGTTGCAAACGTCCCTATGCTGGGCATTGCTGGTCAGAGTGACACGCTCGATCCACCCGAAGCCTGTGCTAAGTTTTATCAAAGTTACGGTGGTCCCAAGGAAATAGTTATTCTCAGCAAAGAGAATGGTTTTTCCAAAGATTTAGGGCATGTTGGAATGGTCATCGGGCGAGAAGCTCAGCAAGAAGTTTGGCCTAAAATCGCGGACTGGCTGAAAGGGTATGCTATTGCCTGATACCTCGAATGTATCGTCAAAACTGGATAACAGCTCGCCGACCGCGCTGCTTATAGGAGCGACCGGTTTGATCGGTGGTAAGTTACTAGAGCGAATGCTTTCAGAAGCTTATTACCAGCAGGTTGTTGTGTTGGCGCGACGCGAATGCCCCTCAGTCTATCGCAAGTTTGTGGATGACAACCGCTTGCAGTGGTTGACGAACATCACTGACGACGGTCAATTAACGCCCGTCGCAAACTGCCCAAATATTGATCATTTTTTCTGTGCTTTGGGCACCACCCAAAAGCAAAGCGGCAAGTCTGGTTTGCAAAAGGTGGATCGAGATTTAGTCATAAGCTCGGCTCAGTTTGCAGTAAGTCTTGGCGCCAAGTTGTTGTCAGTGGTCAGTGCACGGGATGCGTCGTCGACATCCTTATTTTTTTACAACCGCACCAAAGGCCAAATGGAAGATGGTATCAGTCAGTTGCCTGCCAGAATCCATTTTTGGCAGCCTTCCATTTTGCTTGGTGATCGTAACGAGTCACGACCAATGGAACGTTTGGCAGGCATGCTGCTGCAGTTTCAGTTTTTGGGTAACTTAAGTGCGCGTTCGGGTGCTACTGTTGCAACAGCCATGCTTGCTGCGGCGCAACAAACCGAGCAGAGAGAGCCACAAAGAGCCTCACAAACAAAGACAAAATCCTTCAATATAGAACGTTTTCGTGTTGATAAGATAGATTACTTTTCAAAGCTAAGTTATTGATATAGGAGAAATAATATGACTCAGTACATTACCCCAGACCTATGTGACGAATACCCAGACCTCGTGCAAGTCGTTGAGCCAATGTTCAACAACTACGGTGCCCGTGAGTCGTTTGGTGGTGAAATTGTGACCGTTAAGTGTCACGAAGATAACTCCAAAGTGAAAGAATTAGTCGATACCGATGGCGTTGGTAAAGTCATGGTAGTCGATGGTGGTGGTTCTATGCGTAATGCTTTGTTGGGCGACATGCTGGCCGAAAAAGCTGCCAAGAATGGCTGGGAAGGTTTAATCATTTACGGTTGTATTCGTGACGTAGATGCCATCATGGAAACCGAACTTGGTGTACAAGCGTTAGCAACCATCCCACTAAAAACCGATAAGCGCGGTTTGGGTGATGTTAACGTGACCGTGAAGTTTGGCGGCGTTGAATTTATCCCTGGCCAGTTTGTTTATGCTGACAATAACGGTGTGATTGTGTCACCTCAAAAGCTGACCATGCCTGAGTAATTTGGCTGCATACCCTAGGTTGCCAATATAGATCGCAAAAAACCCAGTGAACCTGGGTTTTTTTATGTCTACGACTAAGATTGTATACAATACTCTGTATTTATCATTGAAAAACCGCAGAACCTCCGTAAAATGAAGCTAATTTATAATAGTTTGTAGACAATCCATGTCCGACACCCAAACGCTCGCTGAAAAAGTATGCTCCGAACTCGCTACCGCGATTGTCCGTGGTGAGATTCGTCCGGGTGAGCGTTTGTCCGAGAAAGCATTGGTCGACCGTTATGGCGGCAGCCGCGCTCCCATGCGCGAAGCCATTCAAAAACTCGAAGCCCGAAATCTGGTCGTGCGTATCCCGCACGCCGGCGCCAGAGTGGTTTCTTTGTCGTTGGAAGAGTTGCGCGATATTTACGAAGTGCGCTTAGAGCTCGAAAGCATGGCCTGTCGCTTAGCCGCCACACGCATGTCAGACGACGAAATAAAAGACCTAGAAGGCTTACTCGAAGAACACGCGCGCTCCATCGAGGCCGATCAGGGTCTAAGCTATTATCAGAAGTCGGGCAATCTGGATTTTCATTACCGCATTATCGAAGGAAGTAAAAACAATCGATTAAAGCAAATGTTGTGTGGCGATTTGTACCACATCATTCGCATGTACCGTTATCAAACCAGCACCAACAAGCAACGTCCACGGCAAGCGCTGAAGGAACACCAGCGCATTGTCGAAGCCATCGCAGCACGTGATGCCGAATTGGCTGAACTGCTGATGCGCCGACACATTCAAGTGTCGCTCACTAATTTAGAATCATTGCTCGCCCAACAGGAATATCTCTCATGACTAAACAATTAACTCCCGGTCAGAAGTTTCGCCAAGCATTAGAAGATAATAAACCATTGCAGATTTTAGGCACCATCAATGCGTACGCTGCGATGATGGCGGAACGCATTGGTCATAAAGCCATCTACTTGTCTGGCGGCGGCGTTGCTAACGCTTCCTATGGTTTGCCCGATTTAGGCATGACCTCATTGAATGATGTGGTGGAAGATGTGCGTCGCATTACGGCGGCATCATCGTTACCCTTGTTGGTTGATATCGATACCGGTTGGGGCGGAGCATTCAACATTGCGCGCACCATTGAACAGATGGAAAAAGCCGGAGCTGCTGCGGTACATATCGAAGATCAAGTGGCACAAAAACGTTGCGGACATCGTCCCAATAAAGAAATTGTGTCGAAAGAAGAAATGGTCGATCGCATTAAAGCGGCCGTTGACGCCCGCGTTGATCCTAGCTTCTTTATCATGGCGCGTACCGATGCCTTTGCTCAAGAAGGTCTGGACGCTGCCATTGAGCGTGCGCAAGCCTGTGTAGTCGCTGGTGCTGATGGTATCTTTGCCGAAGCGATTAAAACTGAAGAAGACTACCGCAAATTTGCTGCGGCAATCGACGTGCCTTTGTTAGCCAACATCACCGAGTTTGGTCAAACCGAACTGTGGAATCGCGAACAACTAGGCGAGTGGGGCGCGGCCATGGTGTTGTACCCACTGAGTGCATTCCGGGCCATGAACAAAGCGGCAGAAACGGTGTACAAAAGCATTTTAGAAGAAGGTGATCAGCGCAAAGTTATTGATATCATGCAAACCCGCATGGAGTTATACGACTACCTGAATTACCACGACTTCGAACAAAAGCTCGATGCGCTGTTTGCAGAAAGCAAAAGCAAATAATCCTTAGAATCACAATTTAATCTTTTAATGTTAGATAAGGAGTGTTGGCGAGATTAGAGGTATTTGCAGCGCAAACCTAACTCGTCAGCTCCGCACTGGGAGAATATCGAAATGGCTAAAGAACTCAGCGGCGCAGGCCTTCGTGGCCAAGTTGCAGGAAAAACCGCACTGTCTACCGTAGGCAAAACAGGCTCTGGCTTAACCTACCGTGGTTACGACGTAAAAGATCTCGCGGCTAACTGCGTATTTGAAGAAGTTGCATATCTAATTTTAAATGGCGAACTGCCAACTCAAACAGAATTGGATCTCTACAAAACCAAACTTAAATCCATGCGCACATTGCCCGTGGCGTTAAAAGAAGTGCTTGAGCGTATTCCAAAATCGGCTCATCCAATGGACGTAATGCGTACCGGTTGTTCTATGCTGGGCAACCTAGAAACAGAAAACAGCTTTGCTGATCAGCTAGAAGCTACTAATCGGCTGTTAGCAATCTTCCCTGGGATGATTAACTACTGGTACAACTTTAGTCATCACGGTAAAAGCATTGATGTTGACACCGATGCCGACTCTATCGCTGAGCAATTTTTGTGGACCCTGCATGGAGAAAAACCCTCCGAGCTGCATACTCAGGTAATGCAAGCATCACTGATTTTATACGCCGAGCACGAATTCAACGCCTCTACCTTTACCGCTCGTGTTTGTGCTTCAACGCTTAGCGACATGCATTCGTGCATTACTGGCGCCATTGGCTCGTTACGTGGCCCATTGCATGGTGGCGCCAACGAAGCCGCGATGGAATTGATCGAAGGCATGAAAAATGCGGAACACGCCGAAGAAAGCATCATGGGTATGCTTGCTCGCAAAGATAAAATCATGGGCTTTGGTCACGCTATTTACAGTGAATCCGACCCACGTAACGCCGTCATTAAAGAATGGTCTGAGAAGTTAGCCATCGAAAATGGCGACACCAACTTGTACGACATTTCTGTGCGTTGCGAAGCCGTCATGTGGCGCGAGAAAAAACTGTTCTGTAACGCCGACTTCTTTCACGCGTCTGCGTACAACTACATGGGCATTCCAACACCATTGTTCACACCGATATTCGTATGCAGCCGCCTAACGGGTTGGGCCGCACACGTCATGGAACAACGTGCCGACAACCGCATCATACGCCCAAGTGCAGACTACGTAGGCGTTGAGCCACGCACCGTCAGCCCAATTTCAAGCCGCTAATACGGGTTGGCTTATGCTTTCAAAAACTAACCGTAGGTTGGGTTAGCGCGAAGCACGTAACCCAACAAAAGATTCAAAAAAAGTACGCCGTGTTTAATTAAACACCAAACGTAGGTTGGGTTAGCGCGAAGCGCGTAACCCAACAAAAGAAGCGATTAAAAGTACACCGCGTTTAAGTTAAAAACAAAACGTAGGTTGGGTTAGCGCGAAGCGCGTAACCCAACAATAAATTCTGCACCAACGAGCACACATTAAAGAGACCTTACCGCTATGAATACAAAATTCCGTAAAAATCTGCCCGGCAGCAGTCTCGATTATTTCGACACCCGCGCCGCGGTC
>JARGOI010000198.1:2620-5356 GCA_029212275.1 Thalassolituus sp. | reverse complement strand
GTGTCAATGGCCGCAATTCAAGGTCCATCTGGTGACGACTTCTATGATGTTCCTGCTGTTACAACTTCTGGCAACGGCGATTTGATTTGGTACCGCCAAGCAACTGTAAATTTAGGTGCTAATGCTCCAGTAGAAAAAGCTTACAACGTTTTATACCGTTCTACTGATTCTCTTGGTGCTCAAAATGCGGTCACTGGTACGGTCATTATTCCTAATGTCGCTTGGACTGGTGCAGGCGAACGTCCTACATTGAGCTATGCGGTTGGTACTCACGGTTTGGCTCAAGGCTGTGCACCGTCTAAACAAATTGCTGCTGGTACTGATTACGAAGCAGAAAACATTCGTGCCGCTTTGGCCAATGGTTATGCCGTTTTGGTAACTGACTACGAAGGTTACACTACTGGTGATGCTCCTACTTATTTAGCGGGCGAGTCTCAAGCACACGCTGCACTTGATATTTTCCGTGCTGCTGCGCAAATTCCTGATGCTGGCCTAAGTTTATCTGCACCGTCTGCGGTTTGGGGTTTCTCTCAAGGCGGTCAAACTGCTGGTTGGGTAGCTGAAATTGCTGATGATTATGCCAGTGAAATTGACTTGGTTGGTGTCGCTGCAGGCGGTACTCCAGCAGATTTCCTAGTGACTGCGCCTTACCTAGATGGCAGCACTGGTTCTTCATTCTTACTAGGCGCGATCATTGGTTTGTCTGAACAATATCCCGTTGATATTCCTGTTAATGAATTAGCAAGTGCTAATGGTAAAGCTGCGATTGCTGATTACCAAGATAAGTGTACCTTCGAATTCCTGTTCGATTACATGAACAAGTCATTGTCTGAGTACACTGTTGGTAATAAAGGATTGGAAGAACTGTTGACTGTTCCTTCTATTTATAACCGCATCGCAGGTCAGAATTTGGGTGCTAAAGGCGCAGATGTTCCTGTCATGCTTTACCACGGTACTGCGGATGAGTTCATTCCGATCAATCAGAGTGTTGCTTTGAAGAATGACTACTGTGGTCGTTTCAACAGAGTCACTTATGACGTATACCCAAGCGAACATATCGTGACCTTATTCCAAGCGGCGCCTTCGGTTTTGTCTTGGTTGGATGATCGTTTTGCAGGCAATGATCCACGTAACAGCTGTTTCAGCTTTTCAGCTGACCCTGTGTCAAATGCTAACCCAGGTGGCGGTGATTTTATCGTGACTTTGGATAAGTGGAATTTGGATGCAGAACTTCTTTTGAACACTTTGAATCAAGTTGTTGAATTGCCACCAGAAACGACCATTAGTGGTGACAGCAATCTGACTCAAGAATCTTTGGTTGCTGATCTGAGTGTTCCTGATTTCAGAACGAAACTACGTATTTTGATTAATTTGACGGTTGCTTTAACGGTTGAACCTGTTGGTCAAGTTGAAACAGATATTAAGCTTAGTCGTGATGGCATCTTAACCTTGGATGGCAGCACTCAGGCGAACGTTTTGATCAACTCAGCTGGTTTTCCACGATTGCAAATTCCGTTCAACTGTAAAACTGAAACACCTGCAAACTTCGATTTAAACTATACTGGTCCTGTTTCTGATCTAGGCGCTGGTAAGATCGAATTCTCTGGTGTTACTGAGTTTGCAGATTTGGATTGTGGTTGGTTGAGCTCATTGTTCACCTCGTTGGTTTCTGGCCCTGGTCAGACTTACAGCTTCCGCGTTGTTCCACCTGCACCAACTCGCTTGTAATGATATGACGATCTATTTCGCATAGATTGATCGTAAAACCGGGAGCTTAGGCTCCCGGTTTGTTTTAAATTCTCAACTAAGTATTTGTCCGTTTAGCGGACAGGAGAGATGATTTTATGAACATGAAATTACCTGTCGTGTTAGGTGTTGGTGTTTTAGTCGCTATAGGCGGCTATTTTTATGTACAGCCAAATGTTTCAATTGATTCTGTACTTGCGACGAATTCACCAAGTTCTAGTACTTCTTACAAAGCAGAAACCTATACCGTCGATGAATTAGCTGAAATGTCTCCAGACAAATTGATGGATATGCAAAAGCAATCATTTGATGCTGTTATTGCAGCTGCCGATAATGCTAATGAATTTGATCAATACAAAGAGCGCCCCGAATTTATTTCGCCAGTAGAATGGATGATGCTTAATTCGGTTGCTGATCAAAACCCAGATCCACAAGCTGAGCTAACACGTCTGGTCAATTTAGTTCGATTTAATAAGCAAATTGAGTTGCTTGATAATGTTACTGAACAAGAACAGCGCGTTGTATTGACTGAAGCCATTCTTAACCAGCTACCTAAGCGTATCGAAAATCAAGAAATGTCGATTGAAAAAGCGCAATCGGTGCAACTGAAAGTGATCGAAAATTTATACTCTGATCCACAGAAAGTTCGTGAACGTGCTGCGCAAGAAGCAGAACGTATTGGCGCAAAATTTGACATCGAACAATCATAACTCCTTTCATTTATAAGAGGTGTTTGGCCGCCGCTTACGATATTTAGCGGCGGTCATATCATCGATACCACAAACAAATACAATATAAAAAACAATCCACTAGCCCTTATTGGTTGACGATTTGCGGCTTGCTGCGTATAGTCGCGGCCATTACTGATGAGGTGTCTATCTCGTTAGCACAGTAAAGAATTAGGTGAGGTGTCCGAGTGGCTGACTCGCCAGAGAACGTTCAAAGTTTGTATTTTAACTTTGAACGGTCACGAGCACGCACTGCGTGTGA
>JARGOI010000198.1:0-2520 GCA_029212275.1 Thalassolituus sp. | reverse complement strand
GGAAAAGCAGATTCTGAACAGACAGAAATCCAAAGCTCACTTAACGATGCAACTCGGAGTCTCGATGCATTGAGTGGTTTAAGTGCCTCTCTTGGCGAAATGAAAAAACAGTCGGTTGAATCGTCAGAGGCTATTGGTGGTCTGAAGTCTGTAGCGGCGGGTATTGAAAATTTTGTCAGTCTTATTAAAGGGATCTCAGAGCAAACGAATCTACTTGCGCTAAACGCGGCTATAGAAGCTGCTCGAGCGGGTGAACAAGGTCGAGGTTTTGCAGTGGTTGCAGATGAAGTTCGAACCTTGGCTAAGCGAACTGCGGACGCGACTTCGGAAATAGATGCATTAATTTCGACCATCAGCGGCGAGGTAGACTTGGTCGCTACTGGCATCAGCATTTTGGGCGAGAAGAGTTCTGCGATGGAAGAGAGTGTCCATAAGGTCGCTGCACAGATTGACTCTATCAGTCATACGGTTAAGCGCGTTGAGAAAACATTCCAGCAAACCTCTACTGATCAGTTTATCGATATTGCAAAACTTGATCACTTGGTGTGGATGTCTAAGGTTTATGAACAAGTCTCCGGCCAAAATGGACGTCATGAAGCCTCAGTCATGGATGATCATAGTCAATGCCGCTTAGGTAAATGGTATTCCCAAGGCGAGGGCCGTCAGCGCTTTGCCAATAATGATTACTTTCGTAAAATGGATGAGCCGCATCGTCAAGTTCATCATCATGGCTCCCAAGCCGTTCAAGAGATGTTAGCTAAAAATGTATTTCCCATTGAGCATTTGTTAGCCATGAAGTCTGCCAGTGACCAAGTACTGAATATGCTGGACGGTATTAGCGAAACCACCAGAAAGTAAAAATCGTTCTGCTAACCGCCGAACAGTCATGCAATTATGCGGTGAATTTACTATACTTCTCCGCATAATTTTTGTTGAGATTCACTATGACTGTTCGAACACGAGTTGCTCCATCTCCTACCGGCGATCCCCATGTCGGTACCGCTTACATTGCGTTGTTTAACTTAGCGTTTGCGCGTCAGCACGGTGGGCAATTCTTACTGCGAATTGAAGATACCGATCAGGCACGTAGCACGCCAGAATCCGAACAAGCGATTTTAGACAGTCTGAGGTGGCTCGGTCTTGATTGGGACGAGGGTCCAGATAAGGGCGGTGATTATGGCCCTTATCGTCAAAGTGAGCGTAGTGAAATATATCAACAGCATATCGAAACACTGTTAGCGTCGGGTCATGCTTTCAAATGCTACCGCACTGCGGCCGAACTTGAACAGTTACGCCAAGATAAACAATCCAGCGGTAAACAGACGGCTCTGACTGTCTCTGATCTTGCGTTATCTGCGGATGAAGTGGCAAAACGTGAAGCCGCTGGCGACAGCTATGTCGTACGCATGAAAGTGCCGGAAGAGGGCGTCTGTGTTGTTAATGACATGCTGCGTGGGCCTATCGAGATGGAATGGGCGCAAGTGGATGCGCAAATTCTGATGAAGTCTGATGGCATGCCAACCTATCATCTCGCTAATGTGGTCGACGATCACTTGATGGCCATTACCCATGTGATACGTGGGGAAGAGTGGATCAGTTCAGCTCCTAAACATATTTTGTTGTATCAGTATTTTGGCTGGGACATGCCGCAGTTGTGTCATATGCCACTGTTGCGCAACCCAGATAAAAGCAAACTCAGTAAGCGTAAGAATCCAACGTCGATTATGTTTTACGAGCGTATGGGCTTTATGTCCGAAGCCGTAATCAACTATCTTGGTCGTATGGGCTGGTCGATGCCGGATGAGAGCGAGAAGTTTTCGTTAACCGCAATGTTTGAAAATTTTGATATTAGTCGGGTGTCTTTAGGTGGCCCGGTGTTTGATATCGAAAAACTGCGTTGGCTCAATAGCATCTGGTTGCGTGAGCTTTCGGCCGAAGATTTCAGTCAGCGCTTTGCTGCGTGGGGATTGCGTCCAGAGAATATATTGCCGCTGATTCCGCATGTGCAACCGCGCATCGAAGTTTTCTCGGATGCGGTGCCTTTGGCAGGCCATTTTTTGTCGGGCATGACGCCATTAACGGTAGAGCAGTTACAGTTTAAAAACCTAGAGCAAGACCGCGTGGTCGAGCTTCTCCAGTTAGGGTTGTGGTTGTTAGAATCCATTCGTGTTTGGGATCGTGCAGCAATAGAAGAGCAGCTCTTTGGTATGGCGAAGCTGTTGGATATTAAAGTTCGCGACTTATTACCGCCATTCTTCATTGCCATTGCTGGTACAACCTCAACGATTTCAGTGCTGGATAGTATGACTTTACTTGGCCCAGATATGAGCCGAGCACGCCTTCGTCATGCCATTGATGTGTTAGGTACGCCGGGTAAAAAGAAGCTAAAGAGTATGGAAAAAACCTTTATCCAACTTAGCCAAGACATCAAAAACTTACCTAAAGAAACGGCTGAATAAGCCGTCATGCGACTGTAAGTTGTTGTTTCGGGTAATTATTTTACGATAACTATTTTAGGAT
>JARGOI010000197.1:1897-5380 GCA_029212275.1 Thalassolituus sp. | reverse complement strand
TCCGCTAACAATCGGCACGTCAAATAACAGAGAATGCCTGCAAAAATTGTATCACTCAAAAAATGACCGCCTTGGCTTATCCGAGTCACACTTAAAATCACTCCTAAACCAATACCTGCATAAAACCAGCGACGACTGACAAACACCCAGCCCAATGCCATAAACCAAAACCCCATGGCCGAGTGACCGCTGACAAAGGAGTTACAGCCTTTTTGGCAAGACTGGCTAATAACGAAGGCCGGAGTAAATATTTTATTGCCTTCAAATTGTTCAACATTCTTTGGCCGAGCGCGGTCAAATCCCTCTTTAAATACGTTATGAACCAAAATACCAGGACCAATAAGTAACGACAGAAATAAAAACATCACGATCGAACGCTGGGCCTTAGGAATTACCTCTTTTTTGATCAAAGGCAAAATCAATAACACCAAAAATACCGGTACCAATAAAAAAGGTAAATAACGAAACAACCCATATATTGATGTCGCAATTGCGTTGTCACTGCCAATCCAATTATCCTGAATTGGCTGATAAAACCAGCTACTGACCAGAATATCTATTTGTGGAACTTGCCAAAACAATATTGCCAATAACACACTGAAAATTAACACTACGGAATAACGGACATTCACGATTACTTACTCGTACTCGGTTTACGATAATTTTTCTTTAACTGCTTGCGTGCTTTTTCGAGTTTAATACGACGCTTATTCCCTGTCCGTTCTACGGCTTCTGCGCGACGACGACTGGAATGCTTCACCTCTTTCTTCACTTCTGCGTAAGGATTTTCACCTTGGCGGAATTCGAAACGAATCGGTGTACCGCGAATATCCAATATGCGTCGGAAGGTATTAGCAAGATAGCGTTTATAGTCTTCTGGTAGCTCATTCACTAAGTTACCGTGCACCACAATGATCGGTGGATTGGAACCACCTTGGTGAGCATAACGAGGCTTTGGACGACGATTTCTTACGACCGGTGGTGCATGACTTGAGATGGCATCTTCCATAATGCGCGTCAGCATGTTGGTTTGCCATTTTGCCATCGCAGAGGCGTATGCCGCATCCACCGATTCATACAAATGACCGACACCAGTGCCGTGCAATGCAGAGATAAAATGCATATCTGCGTAGGTTAAAAAATCGAAACGACGATCAATTTCGTCTTTTACTCGTGCACGCGCATCTGCATCCATGCCATCCCACTTATTAATAGCGATGACCAAAGCTCGGCCAGAGTTAAGAACGAAACTGAGCATGTGTAAATCTTGTTCAACAATACCGGTACGGGCATCCAGCACCAAAATACACACGTTGCAGTCTTGGATCGCTTGCAGTGTTTTAATGATTGAAAACTTTTCTGCAGCTTCAGAAATATTCTTGCGACGACGAATGCCAGCGGTATCAATCAGGGTATATTCTTGGCCGTGGCGCTCATAGGGGATGTAGATACTGTCTCGGGTGGTGCCCGCTTCATCAAACACCACCACACGATCTTCGCCAAGGAAGCGATTGACCAGTGTCGATTTACCTACGTTCGGACGACCAACAACTGCAATCTTGATGCCTTTTACATTCAGCGCTTCGTGAACAAATTCTTCGTCATCTTCGCCATAGTAATAGCCTGTTTCTTCTTCGGCTTCGGGCGCTGGTCCGTGCAACTCGTCCATCACGTAATCAACCAACGTCGTGATACCACGATTATGCGCTGCAGCGATTGGCAAAGGATCTCCCATGCCTAATTCATAAAATTCACCCAAGACCACATCTGGATTCTTGCCGTCGATTTTATTCGCAATTAAGTAGGCTGATTTACCACTACGACGCAGATAGTCAGCAATCATGCGGTCGCCTGAGGTAATCCCGGCACTCACATCGACCATAAAGAATACGATATCCGCCTCTCGCATCGCCTGATAACTTTGCGCCGCCATGACTTCATCAATGCCTTCTTCTTCGCCACTGATACCGCCCGTATCGATGACGATAAAAGGATGGTCGCCCACTTTGCCTTGACCGTATTTACGGTCACGCGTCAAACCAGCAATCTCGGCTACTAAAGCATCACGAGTTTTGGTAAGACGATTGAATAATGTGGATTTGCCGACGTTCGGACGGCCAACCAATGCTATAACAGGAACCATGAAGGACCTCAGATGAATATCAAAACTTGGCCTTCATAGGCCCAGTCATAGTTGCAGCGCTAATATTTGCCTGCATTAAGCGTAAAGCATCGACTTGGATTTTACGATCCAGTTTTAAGCAATATCAATTCGCCCGCGTTGGTGTACACCAACAAACCCTCATCAGTATTAACTAATGAACTACGAATACCAAAATCACGACCACGTAATAAGCGCCAGTTAGTCGCTTCTGGTTGATGTGGATAATTCACATGCAGTGGGCGTGCGCGCAGCAATTTGCGGCCCATTAAATGACCGTCTATTTGACTAAGTAGATGCACATACCCTTCAGCATCGGCGACTGCCAACATAGCACCTGTGGAAGTAACCTGTCCCAAACCGCGACCTTTTAGCGCTTCTTGTGTCCAGACTTCGGCACCCGTGACCATATCGAAAGAACGTATCACATCGTTGTCCAACACCAAGTATAAGCTGCCTAATGCTAATTCTGGGCTGGTGTAGCTGGAAGCGGTTTCTTGCCAAATAACATCACCCATTTCGGTCACCGCCGTGACTTTGCCGTGATACGAAGCGGCATAAATCGTACGCCCTTCAATCACAGGCTCGCCATCAACATCGACCAAACGTTCTAATTCTGAACGACCGTCAGGAACGCCCAAACGAGTGTCCCAGCGCGGTACACCTAAGGTTTTATCTAAGGCGACTAATTTACCCGTGGCAAAACCGACTACGATCACTTGTTCTAGTACCAATGGCGCGCCCGTGCCTCGCACTGACAAAACGGGCATACCCGCTTCATAAGACCAAACCTGAGCACCATTACTGCGCTCTAATGCCGTAACACGACCATCTACCGTTTGCGCATAAACACGGTCACTGTCGTAGGCGACTCGAGCCACAGCTTCACTAGGCAATACCGCGCGCCAAATTTCTTCACCGTCGTCGGTCGATAATGCAGCCAAGGTACCATCGTTAAGCGAGATAAAAAGTTGATCATTGGCAACGGTGACACCGCCCAAAATATCTTGATCGATATCTATACTCCACAAACGACTGCCACTGGCTAACTCAAGTGCAACCACTTCCCCACGAGTATCAGCGGCGTAGACGACATCATCTTGAACCGCTGCTTTCAGTCGGGTGTATTGAGTTCCTGGGCCTTCACCCAACTGCGTCCGCCACTTAACATCTGCGCTGGCATCACCTTCGATAGGAGGTAAAACCTGGTCTGGCTGAGATGCACAACCACTGATCTGAACTGCAATCAATAACGCAAGGCTGACCCCTAACCATGTTCGCAAGTATTGCATTAGGCGTCCTCAGACTCAGAGGCAGCCACC
>JARGOI010000197.1:0-1797 GCA_029212275.1 Thalassolituus sp. | reverse complement strand
CTAACCATGTTCGCAAGTATTGCATTAGGCGTCCTCAGACTCAGAGGCAGCCACCACTAAACTGTCAATTTTGCGTTCTAGTGTGGCGACGCTTTGACCTAAGCCTCGAGCACTCTCGACAGCACGCTGATAAGCCAAACGGGCCTCAGCGAATTCACCTTTACGATATAAGGCATCGCCACGGGCTTCTTCAATCTGTAACACAAATGCAGGCGTCGCTTCTGCTGGTAACACCGCTAACGCATCGTCAGCACGATCCATTTGTATCAACACACGGGCCAAACGCGCTTTTGCTAACTCTTTGACTGGCTCACTGTCAGCAGAGTCGATCAGTTCTTTTAACTCGCTTTCCGCCGCAATAAAATCGCCATGGTCAACCGCAGTTCGGGCAATAAATAGACTGGCGAAATCTGCATAGGTGGTGTCGGCATAATCATTTTTTAAGCGTTCGGCCAAAGTGATTAACTGAGATTTTTTATCGGTGCCCTCTTGTGCAACCAACTCAATCAGCTTGCTGTAAGTAGCAGACGCGGCTTCAGCATTCGCACGCTTCTGGTCTTGCCAATAATTCCAACCGAACACACTGCCCGAAGCAATAACGACCGTGGCAATTAACCCTAATGCATTCTCAGACCACCACTTTTTAACAATCTCTGATTGTTCTTCATCCGTACGTAATTCGCTCATGCTTTGTTCTCCGACCCAGTCACTTGTTGTTATTTATCCACTGTGGGATTTAATTTAAATGTTCCGCCAACCATTGGGCAGCGTCTGTATGATTAATCGTAATTTGTTCGGCAGCACCGCGAAGGTCCTTCACCGCTACCTGTTGTTGGGCCATTTCATTCTCGCCCAAAATCAACGCGAAAAACGCACCGCTTTTATCTGCCTTCTTCATCTGACTTTTAAAGCTACCGCCACCGCAATGTGTTTGAACTCGCAACCACGGCTCGGCTTCGCGCAGTTTATCCGACAACAATAATGCTGCTAGTTCAGCGCCCTCGCCCATGCCGCACACATACACATCGATGGTTTGATGTACCGCAGGAGGAATAACGTCGAGGGTTTCCAATAATAAAATCAGGCGCTCGACGCCCATAGCAAAACCTACTGCTGGAGTGGGTTTACCGCCCAACTGTTCCACCAAACCGTCATAACGACCACCAGCACACACAGTACCCTGTGCACCTAAATGATCGGTAACCCATTCAAACACGGTTTTACAGTAGTAATCTAACCCGCGCACCAAACGCTGATTGATCACATAAGACACGCCTGCCGCATCTAAAATACGACGCAAAGTGGCAAATTCTTGCTGACTCTCGTCATCTAAGTAGTCATGCAACTCTGGGGCATCGGCTAATAACGCTTGGGTGTCTGGATTCTTACTGTCCAACACGCGCAGAGGATTCGTCTCCAAACGACGCACACTGTCTTCATCAAGTTTATCTTTGCGGGCACTCAAGTATTCAACCAGAGCTTCGCGATAACATGCTCGTGCTTCGTTACTGCCAAGCGTATTAAGCTGCAAGGTGACTGCATCATTCAAACCTAACTGCTGCCATAAACGCGCAGTCATTAAAATCAACTCGGCATCAATATCAGGGGTGGCTATGCCAAAGGTTTCTACCCCCACTTGATAAAACTGACGATAACGTCCTTTTTGCGGACGTTCGTGGCGAAACATCGGCCCGGTGTACCACAAACGCTGCGTTTGGTTGTACAACAAGCCATGTTCTTCACAGGCACGTACACAACTGGCCGTACCTTCAGGACGCAAGGTTAAGCTGTCACCAT
>JARGOI010000196.1:3978-5425 GCA_029212275.1 Thalassolituus sp. | reverse complement strand
TTGATAAAGTGGGCCGAAAACGCGGATGAGGCGGTTGTGTATAGCGCTAGCCAAGAAGGTCTCATAGCCAATGGTTATCGCGCGCTAAACATCCCTTCATTAAAGAAATCTGTTAATGATAAGCAAAGCAATACGCGTCCGCTCGCAAACGACAGTCCGGTTAGGATGCGTTTGCAGTTAGAGCAGGCTGCCAACAGCGTTGGTGCTCGAAGTCTGCAGAGCTTGCGTCCCAGTTGGTATCGACAACGCGAAACATTGCGGGCAATTAAAGCGTTGTCGCAACGAGCAGATATTGCCATCGCCGAGCCCAATTATTATCGCTACAGCACTGCCATGCCGAGTGATACCGGTTATTTAAATCAAGACCACTACAACACCATTAAGCTACCCGCCGCTTGGGACATAACCACAGGCAACGCCAATGTCATTGTTGCGGTTATCGACACCGGTGTATTTTTAGCTCATGAAGATTTTGCCGGTAAATTAGTCAGCGGTTACGATTTTATTTCGGATACGTCCTACAGCAAAGATGGCGACGGCATCGATAGCAACCCGGATGATCCCGGTGACGGCAGCACTATCAGTAACAGTAGCTGGCACGGCACCCACGTCACCGGCACCGTTGCAGCGGCGACAGACAACAATACCGGTGTCGCCGGTGTCGGATGGGATACCCGAGTCATGCCCTTACGTGTGCTGGGGAAAGATGGAATAGGTAGCAGTTACGATGTCATGCAAGCCATGCGCTATGCCGCCCGCTTAAATAACGACAGTGGCACACGCCCTAACCAAGCGGTCGATATTATTAATTTAAGTTTAGGGGCCAACGAAAGTAGCCAGTTAGAACAGGCGCTGGTGACGCAAATTCGCAATCTCGGTATTACTATCGTGGCTGCGGCGGGCAACGATGGTAACAGTCGTTTGTCTTACCCTGCATCTTATAATGGCGTGATTTCGGTCGGCGCCACCAATGTCTCTGGAACCCTGCACGCAAGTTACTCTAACAGTAATGAAAAAGTCGACATTGCCGCGCCCGGCGGTGATGGTGCCTGCGGCATAAACTCAGGAATTCTAAGTACCTTCGTCAGATCTCAATTGAGCAATAGAGCCAGTACTTATCAATACCTTTGCGGCACGTCGATGGCTACACCCCACGTCAGTGGTGTTATTGCGCTAATGAAGGCCGCTTATCCTAGTTTAACGCCGCAAGATTTTGATGACTTACTCGCCAACGGGTCGATTACTGGCATCAGCAACCGTAGCAATGACCTAGGCTATGGCTTAGTTAATGCGGATTTGGCAGTCACTGCAGCCAATAATCTTAATACTGATCCAACGATTACACCCGTACCCGCACTGCAAGCCTCACCAGATAACATCGACTTAGGCACCAACGAAGAAACGACGGTCACTGTGACCAACACCAATAGTGCTGCGCCCCTGAATA
>JARGOI010000196.1:0-3878 GCA_029212275.1 Thalassolituus sp. | reverse complement strand
GTATAACATCGTCATCAATCGCAGTGGCTTGCTCGATGGTGAATACGAAGGCGTTCTAAGGTTCACCCCTAACCGCGGTTTAAGTATCGATGTACGCGTTGCCATGCAAGTTGGCGACTTAGTGGCTGCCGACGCCTCGGCTCCACAATATGTGTTGGTTACAGATGCAGAAAAGAATGAAGTTGTCGCCCAAGGACAATCCAATTTGAATGGTCGGTATCAGGTCAAAGGTATTCCAGCGGGTAATTATGTCATCAGCGCGGGGTCTGACATCGACAACGATTTATTTGTTTGTCAGCAAGGAGAGACCTGCGGAGAATTCCCTCAGCTGTTTAATTCCGAAGCGCTACTTATTGAAAACGATATTAGCGGGATAGACATGGTGATCACCCTACTCAAGCCTGCCACAGCGGCCAGAGTGCAACAGCAAGATTCGAAAGCAACGCTGAAACTAAAGCGGACGATAGATGCAACTGCTTCAGAGAATGCATCAAACGATACCGTAATTCGTGCGCGCAGCATCAGCGATTAATCGAGAGAATTCGCTCAATCGCCTTATCTTTTGTACAGCAAACCCTTTTTTTCGTTGGGATCAGGGCGCGTTTTAAAGCGCTTGTGTAACCACAAATATTGACTAGGATGTTCACGCAAACGCTGCTCTAAAAAGGCATTGGCAATGCGCGCATCTTCTTCGTCGTCACCGCTAGGGATGGGTAACGGGTCGTACACGGTTAGCACATAACCGCTGTTGTCTTCTTTGCGAAAGTAGGTCATTGGCATCACCAATGCCTGACCGGCTTTGGCAATACGCGAGGTCGCGGTAATGGTTGCAGCGGGAATGCCAAAAAAGTCGACAAACACACTGTTTTTACGGCCAAAATCTTGGTCTTGCGCGTACCAAAGCACCTTGCCTTGTTTGAGCGTACGGATAAATCCACGAATATCTTTACGAGTAAAACAGGTGTCGTACAAGCGCGCACGATTGCGCTCCATCACATAATTCATCACCGGATTGTCTTGCGGGCGATAGCTGACGTTCACCGCCAAGCGGTTGGTCGATAAACTGCCGGCCAAATCCAACATTGAGTAATGCGCGCCAAGTAGCATCACGCCTTGGCCACGGGCCAACGCTTCGTCTACCTTTTCAAATCCCACATATTCGGTGCGATCTTTTAAATAAGCAGGATCACGAAACCAAGCAATGAAGGTTTCAATCAAGCCAATGCCGTTATCAATAAAAATTTGTCGTACCAGCTGCGTGCGCTCTTCATCGGTTTTTTCAGGAAAACATAATTCCATATTGCGCAAGGCGATGTGGCGACGACCACCGGCAACACGGTGAGCAAGCAAGCCAAGCCCTTTACCTAAACCCAGCAACCAGGCAAAAGGAAGACGCGTTAAAGCGGCAAGCAAGCCCACTCCAATCCAGGCGGGCCAATGCTTAGGATGCATTAATGCCTTATCCATTCAGCCAATCCAAGTAGGCAAATACGCCTTGTTCAACATCAAAGAATTTGGCTTGGTAACCGGCTTTACGCAACAAGCTGATATCCGCTTCGGTAAAGCTTTGGTAGGCGCCTTTTAAGTGCGCTGGAAACGGCATGTATTCTTTTCTGCCCGAGGTACCGTTATTGCTATGCCACTGCAACACCGCATCCGCGACGTCATTAAAGCTTTGGCACTGTCCGGTACCTAAGTTGAAAATGCCGCTTTTGCCGGGATTCTGCCAAAACCACAGATTAACCTTCACCACATCACCAACGTAGACGAAATCACGACGCTGTTCACCGGCGTCGTAGCCTTCGGTTTCACCAAATAATTTGCACACGCCAGTATCTTTAATTTGATTATTAAAGTGAAATGCCACCGACGACATACTGCCTTTATGTTGCTCACGCGGACCATACACATTGAAGTAACGGAAGCCGACTACCTGACTGGGAAAACGATCATTCGAATAGCTGTGCTGCATTTGACGCACGTATTGATCGAACTGCCACTTTGAATAGCCATACACATTTAAAGGCTTTTCATGCTGACGCTCTTCTTTAAAGACATCACTGCCGCCATACACCGAAGCGCTAGAGGCGTATAAAAACGCAATGCCTTTTTCGAGGCAGGCGTGCAGCAAAATTTTGGAGTACTCGTAATTGTTCTCCATCATAAATTTGCCATCCCACTCAGTGGTGGAGGAACAGGCGCCTTCGTGGAAAATCACCTCGACGTCGTCCAGCAAACCATCATCTAAATGCACACGATGAATAAAATCATGCTTATCGAGATAGTCGGCAATATCGCAATCGCTGATATTGTAAAACTGCTTACCGTCGCTTAAATCATCGACCACGATGATATCGGTACGACCCATTTGATTGAGTGTTTTTACGATGTTGCTGCCAATAAATCCGGCGCCGCCGGTAACAATGATCATTCTTTCGACTCCTGAGAAGGTGGCTGCATTAAATCTTCTGTTCGTTTGCTGTCTTCGATTCTTTTAACAATGGCACTGGTCGAGCAGTTGTCTTTGAAGCTCAAAATAATCACTTCGCCGCCGTTTTCTTGCACGCACGTACCGCCAGCAACTTGTTCAACTTTATAGTCGCCGCCTTTCACCAATATGTCGGGCAACACCCGACAGATCAAACGCTCAGGCGTATCTTCACTAAACGGCACCACCCAATCGACGCTTTCTAAACCCGACAACACCGCCATGCGGTGATCAATTGGGTTGATAGGACGCGTTGGCCCTTTTAAACGTTGTACCGACTCGTCAGCATTGACCGCGACTAACAAGCGATCACCCAAGGCTTTGGCTTCTTTCAGATACTGCACATGGCCGGGATGGATAATATCGAAACAACCGTTGGTCATTACCAAGGTTTCGCCGCGCTCACGCGCTTCTTTTACCAAGATCATCAGCGATTCTTCATCAAACAAACCGGCGCCTTGCTGGCTTTCGTGGCGCAGCTCACGGCGCAATTCTTCGGTCGATACGGTAGCAGTGCCCAACTTGCCGACCACGATGCCTGCCGCGGTATTCGCCAACAGGGTCGCTTGCTGGAATGTTTGACCTGCAGCCAAGGACGCCGCTAATACAGAGATCACAGTATCGCCGGCCCCCGTCACGTCATACACTTCGCGCGCACGCGTAGGCAGATGGAACGGCTCATTGTCTCTTTCGACCAGCGTCATGCCTTTTTCACTGCGGGTCACTAACACCGCCTGCAAATCGAAATCGGCTAACAACTGACGCGCTCTTGCAATAAGAATTTCATCCGTGGGACAAGCGCCAACGACGGCTTCAAATTCACTCAAATTTGGCGTAATCAGCGTTGCACCGCGATATTTTTCAAAATTGGTGCCTTTGGGATCAACCAAAACAGGCACGTTCATGCGCTTAGCCGTCGCAATTAACACTTGCGGATCATTCAGTGATCCCTTGCCATAATCGGATAAAATCACCACACCGGCGGTTTCAATATGGGCAGCAAAACTTTGGTACAATGGCGTTAAATTGGTGGCGTCAAAAGCTTCTTCAAAGTCGAGTCGAATTAATTGCTGCTGCCGACTGATGATGCGCAATTTAGTGATGGTGGGATGGTCTGGATGTTGCTGAAAGGCACAGCTCACGCCGGCATTTTCGAGCGTGTGTTCCAACAGTGCAGCATTATCATCGTTGCCGGTCAAACCTAATAAGCTGACTTGGCAACCCAAGGTCGCCATATTCAACGCCACGTTACCTGCGCCACCGGGGCGATTTTCAATATCTTGGATTTTCACCACTGGCACAGGCGCTTCAGGGGAAATGCGCGACGTCGGCCCACCCCAGTAGCGGTCGAGCATCACATCACCAAAGACCAATACGCTGGCCTTATGAA
>JARGOI010000195.1:3722-5427 GCA_029212275.1 Thalassolituus sp. | reverse complement strand
GTACCGAAATGCTTTTTGATAGAGATCAGTTTTTGTTGACCTACGAAACCATGCCAGCAACCCAAAGACTGAGTGTACTTAGTTTTGTCTTTGTCGAATTCAGCCATGTCTGCACGCATGATGTCTGCGGTGTACTTAGCGATATCTAGACCAGTTTTGAATTTATTCTGCACACGCATGCGAGCAGCAGATTCAGCACTGATTGCAGCCCAAGGGCTACCGTTTGCTTCAATAACGCCTTGCAACGCTTTGATTTCTTCTTGA
Source organism: Thalassolituus sp. (assembly GCA_029212275.1). GTDB lineage: Bacteria > Pseudomonadota > Gammaproteobacteria > Pseudomonadales > Oceanobacteraceae > Thalassolituus. Next base: position 5,163 of record JARGOI010000195.1, on the reverse strand, counting down.
TAAGCTGACATAGGTCAATCCTTCAAATTAGTTGGCTTGGTTTACAACACCGTCTCAAAACGATGTTGGTTAAATGACAGGGGGATAATAGTACCTTGAAGACTATAATTGAAATCAATAATTTGTATACGTACTATTTTTTGAGTGAATGGCACTAACCACCACACCGAAACCACTTTTCACGGAAGATTTTTAATCAAAGCAGCAAAATAACTTAGCTCTTGAGAGTCGACAATAAGCTATTCAGAAGATCGCTAGTCAATATCAAACATACTCAGCGGCTGCCGCAGCACTGGACCACGCCCATTGGAAGTTATAACCGCCCAAATGCCCAGTGACATCGACCACTTCGCCGATAAAAAACAACCCCGGCATGCGTTTCGTTTCCATGGTTTTTGACGATAACTCATCGGTATCGACCCCTCCCAACGCGACCTCAGCGGTGCGATACCCTTCCGTGCCTGAAGGCTTAATCTGCCAGTGCGTTAAAGACTCAGCCCAAGCGGATAACGCTTGATAACTAGTTTCCGCCAAAGACGTATCGGGACATGGATATTGCTCATTCCATTGATCAGCAAATTTTTGTGTTGTCGCGGACGCGAGCCAGCTTTTAAGATGACTTTTAGGGCGCAGTTGCTGCAAGGTTTGTAATTCCGCTAATACATCCGACGCGGGCAGTAAATTGACGTCCAGCGTGTCTCCTTCGTGCCAATAAGAAGATATTTGCAACATAGCAGGCCCGCTTAAACCGCGATGGGTAAATAACATGTCGTCGCTAAATGAGGTGTTATTGCACGACACTTCTGCCGCCAAGGCCGTACCTGACAAGGTTTTGCATAACGCACTGAGTCGATCGGTAATGGTAAACGGCACCAAGCCTGCTCGAGTGGGCAACACCTTCAAACCAAATTGTTTGGCGAGTTCATAACCCCAGCCTGTTGCACCCAAGGTTGGGATTGATGGACCACCGGTGGCAATCACCAATGACTCACAGGAAATTCGGTTGTGCCTTTCCCCTTGCGAGGTCTCAAGCTGGTATCCCTTGTCCAGTGCACTGACAGAAGTAATGGACGTCGACATACGAATCTCAACGTTGGCAATCTCACATTCGTTCAGCAACATTGCTAGGATGTCTGATGCCTTGTGATCACAAAAAAGCTGACCATCTTTTTTCTCGTGATAAGGAATCGCATATTGCTCCACCAGCGCAATGAAATCCCATTGGGTATAGCGCTTAAGTGCAGATTTACAAAAATGCGGATTCTGACCAAGGTAGCGCGCAGGTTCGATAAAATAATTGGTGAAGTTACAGCGCCCGCCACCGGACATCAGTATTTTTTTGCCCGGTTTATTGGCGTGATCGATCACCAGTACCCGAAGGCCACGCTGTGCGGCTTTGGCGGCACAAAACAGACCTGCGGCTCCGGCGCCTATAACTACG
>JARGOI010000195.1:0-3712 GCA_029212275.1 Thalassolituus sp. | reverse complement strand
CATCAATCACAACATCAATCTTTGCTTCGGCTTTGATCGCCATACCACCTCAATATAATTCAAGTCTTGTTTACAATATTCGATAAATGCCAATGGATAGCTTTAATGCATAACTCTAATAAATAATTGCTCGGTTGCTGTCGGCTGTTATGATAACGCCAGTAGAAATAACGCCGCTCGGTTAACTTTTATTAATTGTACCTGTTAGGACTTTTTCTGTGGAATTGTTTGATCGTCCAGGCCTACAAGCCGTTACTGGGTTATCAGCCCGTAAAACCAATTTTCTATTAAGGTTGTTAAAAGCGCCCACATTAGAAAAAACCTACGCCACCCTGCAAAATAAAGAAGGCATCGATATGATCGAAGAAGCCTTGCAGGTGTTTAAAATTGAACTGAATGTCGATAAGCAGAAATTAGCCCGTGTTCTGCCCACAGAAGGCGCGTTCATTACGGTCTCAAATCACCCCTTCGGATTTTTAGATGGCATTGTATTATTGCTCATCGTTGGTCGAATTCGCCCGGGATTTAAAGTCATCGCCAACTTCCTGTTGTCGTATTTCGCGCCGATACGAGATCTGTTTTTAACGGTAAACCCGTTTGAAAATGCCGGCCCCAAAGGCATGGGCGGCACCCGTAAGGCAATTCAGCAATTGTCGCAAAACCAAGGGCTCGGGATTTTTCCGGCGGGCGAAGTATCAACTTGGTATCCAAATCAGAAAGGCATTAAAGATCGTGAATGGTCGATGACCACAATGAAGTTAATCAAACAAGCCAACGTGCCGGTCATTCCGATTTTTTTCGCAGGTCAAAATAGCTTAAGTTTTCATTTACTCGGCAAGCTGCACCCAATGCTGCGTACGTTACGAATACCGGCCGAATTTCTGAAAAAGAAGAAGAAGACCATCGACATCTATATCGGTGAACCCATTTTGCCAGAACAGATCGAAACCATGAGCGCCGCAGAGCTGACAACTTGGTTAAAAAACATCACGTACGATTTGCCAAATATTACTGAACAGTAAGCGCATTCAGTTTTCTGGGTTTATTTATTCATGTTCGCCAGCAACAGGCATATTACCTAAAGCGGCTTTGACTGGTGCATAAGAACGACGGTGAATCGGTGTTGGACCCAGACGGTTTAAAGCTTCTAAATGCACTGCTGTGCCGTAACCCTTATGCTTGGCGATGCCATAACCCGGATATTTTTCGTCCATTAATAGCATCTCTCGATCACGGTGTACCTTTGCCAATATCGACGCCGCTGAGATAGCAGCCACCAAAGCATCGCCACCGATAATTGGGGTAGCATCAATATCGAGTTTGGGTAAGCGATTGCCATCGATCAGAGCGTGCTCACAAGGCAGAGACAACCCCGCCACCGCACGACTCATCGCCAACATGCGTGCATTTAAAATATTCAGACGATCAATTTCTTCCACAGAGGCGCTGGCAATGCAGTAATCCAAGGCCGTTTCTCGAATAATATCAAACAGCACATTGCGCTTTTTTTCACTCAGCTTTTTTGAATCCGTCAATTCAGGAATGTTGACTGAGGGATCTAAAATGACCGCCGCGGCAACCACATCGCCGCACAACGGTCCGGCCCCCGCTTCATCCACACCGCAATACAAAACGCCTTGCTCTATTAACTGCGATTCAATCTCAGTGATGGAATCAGTCTTGAAATCAGTGGTCATATAGCCGGATTTATCGAATCTTTCGATAATAATTCAACAATGGCATCGGCTGCTTTTTGATCGGCATTTAAACGCAACGACTGATGAATTTCTAAAAACGTTTGCTGCGTTTCGTGAATTACATCTGTGTCTTGTAAGCGTAATAACAGCGCTTGGCTCAAACGTTCTGGCGTAGCATCGTTTTGCAATATCTCCGGCACCAACTCACGCTTCGCCAATAAGTTGGGTAAAGAAATATACGACTGTTTTATCAAACGTTTCACGATTTGATAGGTGAGCGGTGCCAATATGTAACTCACCACCATCGGTCGTTTAATTAACATCGCTTCTAACGTCGCCGTGCCTGACGCCAATAAAATAACGTCTGCCGCCGCCATACATTCGCGTGAACGTCCCTGCACTATAGTAAAAGGTAACGACGGTTCATCAACTGCAGAAAACATCGTATTAATTTGTTCGTAACAGGCTGAATTGGCTGCAGGAATAATAAAATGAGCATCTGGACATTCATTTAAAATCTTTACTGCGGTTGCCCTAAATATCGCGCCTAAACGTTGAATCTCACTACCACGACTGCCCGGCATCAGGCAGATTATTTTGCCCGTTGATGGTAAGCCAAGTGCCTCTCTTGCTGGCAGTTTCGGAGTTTCTAAGGCTATTTTATCGGCCAGATGATGTCCGACAAAACGCACAGGCACGGCATGATCTTTATAGAAATCCGCTTCAAACGGGAATAATGTCAGCATGACATCCACGGCACGAGCAATTTTTAAAACGCGCTTTTGACGCCACGCCCAAACGGATGGGCTGACGTAATGAGCGGTTTTAATGCCACTGGCACGGAGCTTTTCTTCGAGGGTTAAATTGAAATCGGGAGCGTCGATACCAATAAATACATCGGGAGGATTGCGCAGCCAGCCTTGTATTAATGCTTTGCGAATACGCAACAGTTCAAAAATTCGGCCCAGCACTTCGAACAATCCCATCACCGATAAACGTTCCATCGGATAAAAACTGGTCATGCCTTCAGCTTCCATTAACGGACCTCCAATGCCTTCAAATACTGCATTCGGATAACGTTCACGCAATTGGGAAATCAGCCCAGCACCAATCATGTCACCGGATATCTCACCAGCGACCAAGGCAATGGTTAAGGGGCGAGTAGACTGTTGCGAAACTGTTTGAGCGCGGTTTGGCATCTTAGCGAATGATGCCCCGCGTGGACGCGTGCAAACTGTCGGTCAATAATTTTACCGCTGGGTCTTCTGCTGCAATTGGGTCAAGTTCGGCTAAGGCTTCGGCTAGCGTTAAACTTTTACGATACACCGTTTTATAGGCTTTACGCAGCAGACTGATGCTCTCAGGACTGAACCCGCGACGACGTAATCCCTCGGTGTTCATTCCATGAGGAGTTGCAGGATACCCTTGCGCCATGATGTAAGCAGGAATGTCTTTAAGAACAACACTGCCCGCACCGGCCATGGCATGAGAACCCACGGAACAGAACTGATGAACTTGCGTCGATCCGCCCAAAATCACCCAATCACCGATTTTCACATGACCCGCAATATTAGTGTCATTGGCAAAAATGCCATGATCGCCTATCACACAATCATGGGCTACATGGACGTTCACCATGAATAAGTTATCGCTACCCACTTTGGTTAGACTATTGTCTTGAATGGTGCCACGGTGAAGTGTGCATGCTTCTCGAATGACATTATTATCGCCAATTTCTAACCGAGTCGGTTCGCCTGCGTATTTTTTGTCTTGGCACTCTTCACCAATACTGGCGAATTGAAATATACGATTATTTTTACCGATTTTGGTCGGACCACGCACGATCACATGAGGACCAATCACAGTTCCTTCGCCAATTTCTACGTCGGGTCCTATGATTGAAAATGGACCAATTTCAACGTTGTCAGCAATCTTCGCCGCAGAATCTACGATAGCACGAGAATCAATCATGCTTACTCCAATGTCTTATTAATGAGACTGACTTCCGCGCAGCA
>JARGOI010000194.1 GCA_029212275.1 Thalassolituus sp. | reverse complement strand
GATGTCGCTTTGTCGGTCACACTGACCACGGTATCGACTTTATGGGGACTTTTTTTAACACCCATGCTGGTAGGTTTTTATACCCAAGATACCGTTGAAGTTGATCAACTTGGCATGCTTATTATGATTGCACAAACCGTCGTTCTGCCCATAATCGCTGGTGTAGCTGTCAACCGTTGGATGCCCTTCGTACGCCAAGGCATCCAACCTTACTTACCCACGGTGGCAAGCGCTGCTATTTTGTTAATTATTGGGATCATTGTGGCGATCAACGCCAGTGAATTGAGTGTCATCAGTTACTCTCTGCTGGCAGCGGTCATATTACATAACCTCAGCGGCTTGGCGTTGGGATACAGCATAGCGCGCTGGAATGGCCATACCGAGGTTGAAGCGCGTACCATCGCCATTGAAGTAGGGATGCAAAATTCGGGCTTAGGTGTCGCGTTGGCGAACAGCTTTTTTGGTCCTATGGCGGCGGTTCCTGGGGTACTGTTTAGCATCTGGCAAAACATTTCCGGCTCCGTATTAGCCTCTTTTTGGAAATGGCGTACCGACAAAGCGATTGCGCAGCAACTTAAGAACAGAAAGAACGTTCTGTAAGTTAATTAAAAGAAAGGTCCAATACCAATGAATAATGCAGTCGCGTTCTAGCTGGTGACTTCTTACGTCGCTTGTGTAATGAGCTAAAGTTTATCGCTATAAATAGAATTAAAACCTGATAATTTTCAATAAGTTACTTGGTTTTATTGGTTTAACTTTAGGTTCTACAGTTGATTGCAAAATCGCTTTCTAAAAGTTTAAAATATTGCTCTAACCTACGTCAGCTCTGAGTTTAGAGTTCACTTTCTGCGCCAATGCTTACCCTCAAGTGGACAGCTAAAATGGCAACAATGCTAATTTGACAAAAATAGTTGAAATTTCCTGATAAAACCCTCTTGGTTCAGGCAAATACATGGGCTAATATGATGTTGTTGTCTAAGAGGCAACCTATTGATCAGCCACTCGTCATTGTGCGACAGAGCGAATCGATAACGGCGATCATTGATATTAACTTCAGCCTTACTAAGTTATCTCAGTGGAAGTCATTAAAATGCACGTTAGCCGGTTCTTTTCCGGCGTTTTATCTCAGGAAATAAAGATGTCAAATATAGTTCAAGGTACTGTCAAGTGGTTCAATGACGAGAAAGGTTTCGGCTTTATCGCACAAGAATCTGGCAAAGACGTTTTCGTTCACTTCAGCGCAATCAATGGCAACGGCCGTCGTAGCCTAGCTGAAGGTCAAGCTGTAACCATGGAAGTGGTTCAAGGTCAAAAAGGCCCTCAGGCTGAGAACGTCACTCCAGTGGAATGATTTCTCTAAGCCCGGATTGATTCAATCCGGGCTTTTTTATTTGCAAGTCCTCTTCTCTCAGATCTGTAGTTAGTCTGTAATTAAATTTTATTTATTATTTGATTAGTCTGAAGTAGAAGCATGATTGACCCGTGACAAATCACTGGTACTCTTAAGCTATTATATTTAAATGGTTCAATTCTGGATCATAAGTTAATGGCGAAGTGTGATGGTTTTATTGTGATGGTTGTTATAATTGTAACGGTTAAATTGTGATCGATCAGGGCGAGCTCTTCGTCATCCCCAACCCTTGTCAGGGTATTTGCACGTCTAATAATCGTGGCTTTTGCTTAGGTTGCCTTCGCTCTCGTGACGAACGCTTTTACTGGCATGAATTCACGCCTTTTCAACAACAACTGATTGCCAATTTGTGCGAGAAACGTCGTCTAAAAATACTCGCCTCAAAGTTATCTGCAGAACAAGTATTGGATGAAGACATTGATGATGAGCTGGATATTCAACCTGACTTATTTCAAGTGTCGACCGACGTCATCGAGTCATCTGAGCTAACTGATATCGTAAAGCCATCTAAAAAAACACCGCCACTAGACACAAAGTCAGCACTTTCGGCCAATGCATCAATGTTTTCTATTAATGACGACATCAAATCAAGCGAACAATCTAATTACCAAGAGCTAGCGTCCAAGTTAGAGAAAAAGACCACTCTAAAAGAAAATAAAAACGCTGCTAAAAAAGAAGAGAAAAACGGGATGGTTGCATCAACAGACCATACCAGAGAGGACGAAGCTGCCATTAACAAGCCCTCTAAACCAGACTCAGATAAGGCTGCAAAATCCTCTCACCCCAAACCCTCGCAAATTAAACAGAATGATGACCAGTTTGATTTGTTTTAAAGGGCATTGAGTCTTTTAAAAAAACTAAGTCCAGTCTTTATTCTGAAACCAAGTTAATCCTGCGCTTGTGCCTGCCACAGGTCGATACTCAGCTGACACATAACCTTGATAGTTAGATTGCTCGATACTGGCAAATATATTGGCAAAATCGACATCGCCAGTATCAGGTTCATGTCGACCGGGCGCGTCAGCAAATTGAATGTGCGCAATGCTCTCAATATGCTCTTTTAGAAGTGCAACGACCGGTTCCCTCATCATCGCCATATGATAAACATCAAATTGCATCCCGACCCTTGGATCATTCACTTGTTGAATAAGGCTGTGCACTTCGTCGAACTGGCTGATCAGAAAATCAGGCATATCGTAACGGTTCACCGCCTCACAAGTTATCGTGACATCCAAGGGGCATAGTTGGTCAGCCGCATAACGTAGATTATCTACCAGCGTTATAATGCGCCTTTGCCGCTGCGCAGGGTCTAAACAACGGCCCGGCAAGACATTGATAAATTTGGGTTTCAGAATCTTAATGTACATGGCACACAAGGTCACAGCATCGACAAAGTCAGATCGTCGTTCTGGCACACAAGCTAGTCCTTCTCCGCCACTCATTAGGTCTCCGGCAGGCACATTGATCAAAACGCAATGCAACGCGTTTTCATCCAATGCCTTACGAATAGCTTGTGCTGGGACTTCGTAAGGAAATTGTATTTCGATAAACCTAAAGCCATCCGCAGCCGCGGCAGCAAAGCGCTCTAAAAAAGGCAGCTCGTAGTAAAGAAGCGAAAGATTAGCTACCCACTTAATCATTATTATCTGCCTTGACTGCTGCCTGAATTTCACCCTTTTTAACGCTGTAAAGTTCGATTAGGGTAGCAGGATCTTGATCAGAAAATCCTCGGCCGCTGTGCTGACGCATCAATTCAGCGCCTAACCCGACCATAGGTACGGCACTTTGCAGTTGCTGCGCCAGTGTATTAGCCATATCCAAGTCTTTTAATAACGTACGAACGTGCCACTTAATCTCGTCATAATCACGCTTGGCCATTTTAGGTCCCGTCAATTGCAACGGCAAAGAGTCAGCAAAACCTCCTTGCAAAGCACCAGGAATATCAGTGGCATTCACTCCGGCCGACTCGGCCAATGCCATCACCTCGGCCATCACCAAGACATTGCAGCTGACCAACATCTGATTGCATATTTTTGTGACTTGACCCGATCCGACGTCACCCATTCTGGTGACACGTTGCGATAACGGCGCAAGAAGCGGGCGAATTTGGTCGATCACATCAGCATCACCGCCCGCCATAATGGCCAACGTGCCTTGCTCGGCACCTGCAACACCGCCAGAAACCGGCGAATCGATCCATCGTATGGAAGTTTGCTGATAAAGCCGCTGAGCCATGTCACGAGTCGCGACAGGATCAATACTAGAGAAATCTACCACGATCTGCCCAGCTCGACCGTGCTTAGCTATCCCGTGCTCACCAAACACGACTTCACGGACGGCATCGGTATTGGTTACGCAGAGCATCAGCACATCGCTGTTAGCAATTAACTCTGGTAAGTGTTCACACACGGCGAGTCCCATTTCCTCAAGTGCTGGATAGTTATTTTTACTGCGATTCCATACACAGGTCGTCCAGCCAGCTTCAGTTAATCCGGCTTTAGATAATCTGAGACTCATAGGAATCCCCATTAAGCCCATCCCAATAAATCCTATTCGCATGCGTTGCACCGCCCTTCCTACTCAAACCAAGTTGTATCCGTAAATAATTTTACCATTAACGATCTTTTACCGACGAACGTTAGCAGTTTTGCGACTTTAGCCTATGCTTAATTTTATTACCCACATAAGGAAGATCCTATTATGAACATGGCTACTATTTTTGCTGAATCACGCCAAATGCCTCATATTCCACGCGTTGTTCAAGAATTGATCGAAACAATGCAGGACGAAAATGTCGATATTGATAAAATCAGCAAGAAGGTCGCTTTAGATCAATCGCTGACCGCCAAAGTACTTCGTTTAGCCAATTCCGCGCACTATGGAGTGCCGCGCACCGTATCCAATCCACAAGACGCAGTGGTTTTATTAGGATTCAGTACCTTGCGCACCATGGTATTGGCATCGGGCATGACTGGGGCGTTTAAAGTAGAAGGATTTGATCAAAAAGCCTTTTGGAAAAATGCCTTTGGCGTAGCCGCCATCAGTAAGTGGTTAGCATCCTATGTGCCTGCTTGTGACAAAGATACCGCATTCACCTGTGGCATGGTGCATTCCATGGGAAGCCTATTAATGCGCATGTGCGTGCCCGAAGAAAGCAGCAAAATAGACAATGCTATATTGCTCAGTGACACCCCACGTCACACAGTTGAAAATAGCCAGTTAGGATTTAACTACGCTGATGTTGGTGCCGAACTAGCTCGTCGTTGGAAGTTTCCAGAAGTGATTCAGGTATCCATTGCCGAGCAAAACAACCCACGCGCAGAAGGCGAGTATTTTCGAGAAGCGGGTTTGATTTATATCGCGAAGTATCTGAAAAAAGCACACGATAAAAACTTCTCCGAAGAAGAAATCATTTCCGGTTTTCCTCTCGCGGTGGCGGAACGTATTGATATGGATATTAAAAAAGCGTACGCCGATGTTGCCTCAATCGGCGAGCTCAATTCAGGTTTAGATGGATTATTAGAATAAGCTCTAACCAAACCACGCTTGACTGCGCGCAACCCGTTGCTCTGCTGGCAATCGGGTTTCGCCTTCTTGTAACAAGTCAATGCGCTTTAAACGCGGTAAAAGACCGGCTCCATTAGCCACTTGGATGGTTAACCCCGGACGCGCATTAAGTTCAAGTAGTAGCGGACCTCGGTCTTTATCTAAGACAATATCGATTCCTAAATATCCCAATCCTGTAACTTCATAACAGCGAGCAGCCATTACCAAAAGAGGTGTCCAATCTGGAACTTGCAATGATTGCAGTTCTTTTCCGGTGTCAGGATGTACCTCTACTCGCAGACCAAACTGCACGGCATTTAAAGCTTTGCCGGTGCCAATATCCAATCCAACACCTACAGCACCTTGATGTAAGTTCGCTTTACCATCAGAAGCACGCGTAGATAAGCGCATCATCGCCATGACCGGATAACCTCGACACACAATCACGCGAATGTCCGGCACACCCTCAAAGGTGAAATCTTCAAAATAGG
>JARGOI010000193.1 GCA_029212275.1 Thalassolituus sp. | reverse complement strand
CCTTGATTATTGACCGTTAATACTTCACGTAGAATTTTTTCAATGGCGCGGTAACGGCTGTTGGCAATTAACACATCCATAGGTTGCTTATGGGTTTCTTCCAGTTCGAGACGCAACTCTGCGGCTTTGGCAGCTGCGTTTTGGCGAACCTGAGTAGGTAAACCATCGAGTGCGTAGACATCACACTCCAAGGTACGCGAGGCTGTCCAAAAGGGATTTTTGACATGCTCTTGAAGTTGTTCGCACAGAATATTGATGGCTTTTTGAATGTCTTTATCTGGACGCACTATGGGTGTAGCGACGGTCGGATGTTCTAATTTGTGCGCGAGTATGCGGCGCAATTCAGGAATACCGACGTTGTTGGCAGCCACAATTGGTACCACAGGTACACCTAATTGCTGAGACAGTATTTGGCAATCAACATGAATACCTTCGCGCTCGGCGACGTCGATCATGTTGACCGCACAGACAACAGGAACTCCCATGTCCAATAACTGGGATGTTAAGAACAAATTACGATGTAAGTTGCTGGCATCAAGAATGTTAATGATTAGGTCAGCTTCGCCCGACATGGCAAATTCGCGTGCGATTTTTTCGTCGGTCGATAATTCGTCGTCGTGACTGTCCAGTGCATAGGTGCCTGGTAAATCAATCAGGATATGATTTACATCTCGCAATGGAACGATGCCGGATTTTCGCTCAATGGTCACGCCCGGCCAGTTTCCGACTTTCTGTCGGGATCCTGTTAGGGCATTGAATAACGTTGTTTTGCCGCAGTTAGGGTTGCCGATGACACCGATTTTGGCGGGTTTTATCACAGAGCTTCAACCTCGATAATGGATGCTTCTTGTTTGCGTAAACTGATTGATGCTCCTCGTAATACGATTTGAATGGGGTCACCCATAGGAGCAGCACGGCGGACTTCCACTTCTGCACCCGGCATCATGCCCAGCGCCAATAATTTACGACGGAAATTTGTTTCTACGTCACTGAAACCAACAATGCGGGCGCGTTGGCCAATGGTAATTTGGTCTAATGTCAGCTCAGTCATCATTCGATTCACTGCGTTTAAATGTTTTTAAATGATAATACTTATCATTAACTAGTACAAGTGATAGGCGCTTCCTTATCTAACAATGTTCTTTCTTCCCATGTTTTTACCGCATATTGTCACTGACCGTACTCCATTGTTGATATTTACAGTGCGATTAAAGGAAGTTTCTTGATATTTGTCATAAAACATAAAAAAGGTTGCCTAGTAGAACCATTGGTTTAATATGGCATTCCCCTCGGTAAGTTATAATTTATTGTCGAACACCTTCTTCGATATTAAGTATTTATAAACAAAATATTATTGAAAACGACACAGCTTCGTTTCCCAAAATTATTTGTGAGCATTACCGAAGTATTTAATATATTCCTAATTTATTAGGTAATAACTTTTTAATATCTATATAGCTATATCTAAAGAGGTTTTTAAGTGTCTGCATTTGATCATGATATTGATAAACAGATTCAACAACATCAACAGCGTATCGAAGAGCTTGAGCGTCTGAAGAAAGACCAGGAAAAAAAACTCGAAGGGATGAAAGAGTTTGATGATGCGATTAAGCGCCTTTGCAATCAAAATAGCCTAACTGAAGAAGAGCTATATGTTTCTCGCTCAAGCCAAATCGAAGCTTGGATTGTAGGCATGGCCAAAGATGCTAACCCATCTTCCATTTATGGCAGTCTAAAGCGTCACTTTGAAAAATCGATTACTCGTGATGTTCGCAAAACTGAAAAGAAAACATCCAGCCTTCCTAAGCCAAAATTGGCCGTGGGTAGCTATCGTAATCCAGCCACGAATGAGAAAGTTGAAAAAATCAAACGTAATCCTCGTCAGTTAGACGAATGGATTGAAGAGTATGGTTTTCAGACCGTTCGCACGTGGAAAATTGATTAAAAAAGCATTATTAGCCACACATAAAAAAAGCGCCTAGGCGCTTTTTTTATGTGTCGTGTTTTTGGCAAGTTTGCAGTGTTGGCAAAACTCTATGCCATTCAATTAGCTGACGTCAGGCAATTCTCACAAACATCAGGCTAAACGAAGTTTTAACGAACGTTTTTCAGGAATCACTTCTTGAACGATGACGCGCAATGCTTGATTTAGCACAAACCTTTCTTCGTTTTTGCTATGGGTCATGGTTTTACTATCAAATGTCCAGTCTTTTGCTTTACGTCGATCAATACTGCCTTCGATGCCAGTATCATCGAAGCGCACAGTAATACTATTGCTGTTCATATGTACGATGGTCGCAGAGTAAGATTGTTCTTTATCCTGTTTCGCAAGCCAAGCCAATTTCAGCCACTGTTCAGCTAAATTAGCGGCTTGTCGTGCCTGATTCTGCGTGTTTTGAATGCGTTGCATGAGTTCGTCGTTCACCACTAATGGGTTCGAATTATCTTGCAGTAATGACTTTATGGTTCTATGAATCAATAAATCATTATATTTGCGCAGTGGCGAAGTGAATGTGGTGTAGCACTCAAACCCCAAGCCCATGTGCGGTGTTGCTTCTTGACCAAATTGGCTGCGGTCCATTTGACGGCTCAAAATGGTCCGAACCGGCAATTCGGAGTCCAGTTTGCTGGCTTGTTGCACTAGGGCAACGTATTCGTTCAACTCATGTAAAGAGGGCTTTTTATCGAGATTGAGTTGCTCTTTTAACAGCATGGCCGCTTCGCCATGACGTTCTGTACGAATGCCTTTTTGTTGGATAAAGAATCCTGCTTGGCGTTCTTTTAACCACAATGCAACCGATCGATTACACACCAGCATGCACTCTTCGACGAGTTTGTGCGCTAGATTGCGTTCGATACGTACGATGTTTTGTACTTGACCAGTTTCATCCAACACTAATTTGTAGTCTGGTCTTTCTTCCATTACCAAGGCGTTATCTTCGCGCCACTGGTGCAATGCTTTGGCACAATCCGATAAATACAACAATGGGCCATGCAATTCGGCCGCGATGTCTTCATTCGTACCTGAAATAAACTGGGCTACTTGGTTATAGGATAACTTGGCGTGACTTTCGATGATGGCGCTGTGCAGTTTTACTTCATTAACCGATCCATTCTCGGCCAAGCGAATTTCAACCACCATGGCTAGGCGTTGAACGCGTTCTTGCAATGAGCAAAGCTGCTCGGATAATTCGCTGGGCAACATCGGAATAACGCTATCGGCAAAATAGGCCGACGTCATGCGCGCTTGCGCTGCATTATCTAGCGCTGAACCTTCTCTGACCAGTGCAGATGGATCGGCAATAGCCACCCATAATGTCCAACCTTCGGTATGGGCTTCGGCAAATAAAGCATCATCAATATCGCGGGTTCCCGCGGAATCGATGGTGACGAAAGGGAGGTGAGTTAAATCAGTACGCTCGCTAACGTAGTCCCCCAGACCTTGTTCAACTAGGGCTGCTACTTCGGCGTGAACCGCTTCTGAAAACTCGGTGTCTAGGCCAAAACGCGCTTGCATTACTAAGCGCTGAATGCCCGGCAAGCTCTCAGATCCTAAAACATTGAGTATTTCTGCCTGAGCCTTACCCTGAGGAAAAGGATGTTTGGTTAATTTTGCGCACACATAATCACCATCATTGGCGTTGAGGCGTGCCGCTGGTGGAACAAAAACCCAGCGATTAAGGCTGGCATGATCGGCCTCAATGAAATGACCTTTGCCACGAACAATATAACGACCGCAAAATTCGCTCAGAGTACTGTCAATTAACCGTTCTACAAAGGCTTGTTCTTTGCCATCGCTGAGAGTTTCAACACGAAAGTGCACGCTATCACCGGGCAGTACTTTTTCAATCTCTTCTGGGCTAAGAAAATAACTTTGCCCTTGATCGTTGTTCACGAACCCAAATCGTCCGTGACTACCACGGACAATGCCGTCGAAACGCGGTGTATTATTCTGAATATCCTGTTTAAGTGATTTCAGCTGGGATAAAGCGTTTTGATCAAGCATCCGATTGGCTCTGTACAATAAAAGGCGGCAAGTGTAATGGATTTAGCGCAAACCTTCGAGAGGCGACTGCTCGCTGCGGTAAATTCTTACCCGGCGAAAGTCATTTGCTTCATCTAAATCTGGATGAGTGGCCGATTCTTCTGTGTTCATCAGTACATAATGTGGATGTTGAAAATTATGGACTCGAGAATCAGCTAACAGCACGTTGGTTGCCATTCCTAAAAATTGATCGAGTAAAGATAAGTTATCACGGTCGTATAAAACGTCTGCTACCAATAACAGATCAAATGGCGTTTCAAACTCTAGGAGCTTGCTGGTGGTGTTAAGTTCCACGTGGTTGAGTTGGGCGTTGGCTTGGCAAGCTAATAAAGCATCGGCATCTTGGTCTAAAGCCACCACTTCTGTTGCACCAGCAAGTGCCGCGGCAATGGCGACAACCCCTGATCCACTGCCAAAATCGAGCACTCGTTTACCGGCGACGATGTCCGGATTAGCCGATACATGGCGTGCTAAAATTTGCCCGCTGGCCCAACACATCGCCCAATAGGCTGGATAGGTTTCGATGGATTCCACTTCCTCTGCAGAAAAAGCTCGCTGCATAGGGATGGGATCGAGTAGCCATAGTTTGATTTGCGGACATTGTGGCAAGGTCTGTTGTACCAACTGGGCATCGTACAGCATATTTTTTAGGCGTTGTTCAAGCGTGAACAGAAGTGAGTTTGTAGTCATCTAAATGGCCGAATCACCATTAAATAGATAGCGACTGCCCGGACGTGCGGCCCGGTATCCCGCTTGTTCTAATCCATCAGCTGCTGCGCTATTGGCATAATGATAGAGCACAAAGCGTTGGCGTATATCGTCACGATATTCGCGCGCCAAGTCTTCTAGGCCGGTATGGGACGGATTCGGTATGCTGCCGCAATCATGAAAAATCACTTCTTGCGCTTGGCTATGGTGATGCAAAATTTCTGGGACGGGACGAGTATCGCCCGTGTAAAAAAAAGTCCCCGGTAAATGCAACGCGTAACTGGAACCGGGCGCATGATGGCGTGTGGGATAAATCACAAAACGGTCTGAGTGCCAGATAAACTCGTCGCTCACGGGACGCAATTGAAACGCCTGCCAGAAGTCGTGATCCCCTTCGGCCATGGTGCCAGGATAGGTGGCTAAGCGTTGATGTAAGGTGCTAATAATAGAGAGTGGTGCAAATAATGGAATGGGCGGAGGTGTCCTTGAATTTGTCTTTTTAGCTGATTCTGCGGCTAGTCTTGCGCGTACACTCAAAATCTCTAAATCAGCAATATGATCCATATGGACATGGGTGAGAAAAATGGCGGGCGGTAACGCGCCCTGATAGGCATCAGCAAAGGCATTCAGTGTGCCGGGGCCACAATCAATCAACAAGATTGGCTGTCCGTCTAATTCAAGGCAGGCGGCAGCAGAACCAACACTGAGGTTGCCACCGCTGCCCGTACCTAAAAAGAGTAGGGAATATTTTCTCGAATTTGCTGTCATGATATACACAATGA
>JARGOI010000001.1:24767-38856 GCA_029212275.1 Thalassolituus sp. | reverse complement strand
CTTCCACACCATGCCCTGAAATGGCAGCAAAATTTTCAACTTTCTCAGGCATTAATCCGCGTTCGGCGGCTGATTCAACTATAGATAGGGCTAATGGATGCTCTGAACCTGCTTCCAGACTGGCCGCTAGTTGAAGCACCTCATCTTCATCATCAGATGCATTTATTAAATGAATATTGGTGACTTTGGGTGCTCCCAGCGTAATGGTGCCGGTTTTATCAAGGATCATCGCGGTAATTTTAGAGGCCGTTTGTAACGCTTCTCCATTACGAATCAGCACGCCCGCTTCTGCAGCCTTACCCACACCGACCATCACTGACATCGGAGTAGCCAAGCCGAGGGCACAAGGGCAAGCAATAATCAGTACAGTAGTTGCCGAAACAATGGCAAACGCAACGGCCGGTTCAGGCCCAACGTTCAACCACACCAATGCGCTGACAACCGCCACAATCATCACAACCGGTACAAAATAAGCGGAGATTACATCAGCCAATCGGCCAATAGGTGGTTTTGAATTTTGCGCACGCTTGACCATCTTGATAATTTGCGCGAGCGCCGTGTCCTTACCAACATGAGTGGCTTTAAAAATAATGGAGCCATTTTTATTGATCGAGCCAGCAACCACTTCATCACCTTCATGCTTCTCAACCGGCATCGGTTCACCGGTCAACATGGATTCATCAATTGCAGACTGTCCGAAAACCACCACACCATCGACAGGTATTATTTCACCTGGCCGAACGCGTACTTTGTCATTTAACAGCACCTGCTCAATCGAAATATCAATATCTTGGTTATCACGAATAACGCGTGCTGTTTTTGGCTGCAGACCGATGAGCCTTTTTATCGCCTCACTGGTGCGACCTCGCGCCTTCACCTCAAGTGCCAAGCCAAGGTCAATCAAACCAATGATCATGGCAGTGGCTTCAAAATAGACGTGTCGGGCCATTTCAGGAAGCGCGAGCGGAAAGAACACAACAACCATTGAATACAACCACGCAGTACCGGTACCCAAGGCAATTAATGTATCCATGTTAGCGCTGTGATTGGCAAAGGATTTCCATGCACCGACATAAAAATGCTTGCCTGAAATATACATAACAGCTGCGCATAACAAGCCGATGACTAACCAAATACCACGTTCTAGCGTGGTATCCACCGTCATAGGACCACCGGCCACACTGTAGATCATTAACGGTATACCAAGACCCAGTGCAATAGTCATTTCACGCATCAGGCGCTTATAATATGCCTCATCTGCCTGCTCTTTTTGATCCAGTAATTCGTCTTCTGAGTTTGCTTCGCTGATCCTGGCGTTGTATCCGGCTCCCTCAACCGCTTTAACAAGAGCTTCTGTCGTCACGTTACCCTCAACGGTTACAGTCCGTTGAGCAAAATTCATCACCGCATCACTAACGCCAGAAACCTGTTTCAGCGCTGTTTCAATTTTCCCAACACAACTGGCACAGCTTGCACCTTCAATGATTAACTCGTTTAAGGTTAAGTTATTTTCGGCATTCATTTCTGTTTCTTGCATACTGTTACTCCTTTCCAGATGAAGCATTAAACCCTTCAATCAGGTGACAAATCATATGGCCTGTTGGGGCTTTATTTGGCTTGGTTTGCCATTCGCCAATCGCTGACTTCATTCGGATTCTAAGCGCCAGAGTTTGCTGAAAAACCTCCTCTGTTTCTTCAAGGCGTTTCTCCAAAATCACCCTGACTAAAGGACAAGCGGTCTTACCCTTAGCTGCTTCTGTTAGTATTTGATCGATATCGTTAACCGAAAAACCCAACTTCCTAGCGCTCAGAATGAAACGCAATCGATGTTGGTCATCTACTCCATAGTGTTTATAGCCATTCGTCTCACTCTTAACAGGCGACAAAAGCCCAACACGCGTGTAATAACGCACAGTGTCTGGAGTTGTTTTCATTTCTTTAACCAATTCACTTACTTTCATTACAACCTCTCCGTTTGAAGAAATACTTCAGAAAACACAGGTTTAAAACCTGAGAGTAAAACCTCTTTCAAAAATAGCCTACACCTGTGTCTTGGACACAGGTCAAGCACATATATAGCAGAGCCGTTTTCTTTCATTACTTAATGTCCACTGTCTGGAACATCCCCGCTTCAAAGTGCCCTGGTACATTGCAGGCAGCTGGTTTACCCACTGCACTGCCTTCTGAATCATGCCGGTGGTTCTCTCCATGATCATAGGGAGAGCCTCCACCAGCAAAAGCTGTTACTGAAATAGCTCCGCTTAGCAGTACCAAGATAAAAATAAATTTAATAGCCATTATTTGATCTCCTTTAATCAATCTGTTTGTTTAAATATTGTCTGTTTTCAATTAACAAAATCAGTGATTTTTCCTTTTCAATGTGCTTGCTTCACTACTTGATCAATTGATGTTTTACGCCATAGATAATAAATAGCTGGAACAACGACAAGCGTAAGCACGACCGCGCTGACCATCCCGCCTACCATGGGCGCAGCTATACGGCTCATAACTTCCGAACCTGTGCCAGTGCCGTATAAAATTGGCAATAAACCGGCCACGATAGCGGCAGCAGTCATCATCACTGGGCGTATACGCATACCTGCACCGTGTAACACGGCACTTCGCAAAGTTCCTTCATCGGGCGAAGAGCCTTTCTCCTGACACTCTTCCAGCATTTGCACGTAGGATTGATTGAGATACACCAACATAATCACGCCAATCTCTACTGCCACACCGGCCAATGCGATAAAGCCAACCCCAACAGCAACAGAAAAGTTAAAACCCTGTATGTACATCAACCAGATACTACCCACCATTGCTAATGGTAATGTTCCCAAAATAATCCCCACTTCAACGAAGTTACGAAAATTCATGAATAACAAAACGACAATAATGCCCAGAGTTAACGGCACCACGTAGGTCAACTTTTCCTTGGCACGCTGCATATATTCGTATTGCCCCGACCAACTTATGGCGTAACCGGCTGGCAATTTGAGTTGCTCTGCGACTACTTTTTGTGCATTTTCTACATAGCTGCCAATATCAACACCTTCGATGTCGATAAAAGACCAACCATTAAGTCGCGCATTCTCACTTTTAATCCCCGGAGGGCCGTCTTCAACGAAGACATTAGCCACATCTCCTAGGGGTATGCGCTGGCCACTGGGAGTCACTATCGGCAGCAGAGACAATTGCTCAGGCGAGTTTCGATAATCCTGCGGATAACGAATATTGATCGGATAACGTTCCAGCCCTTCTACGCTCTGCGACACATTCATGCCACCAATTGCCGTAGCAACAACCTGTTGCACATCGGCAATATTAAGACCATAACGCGCCGCTTTTTCTCGCTGTATATCCACCTTGATATAACGCCCTCCCGCAACACGTTCGGAATACACCGAGGCAGTACCTGGAACATCCGCAAGAATGGTTTCCAGTTGTTGGCCTATCGCTTGTATCTCAGATAACTTCGGTCCTGATATTTTGATACCAACCGGTGTTTTGATCCCTGTAGCCAACATATCAATACGGGTTTTGATCGGCATTACCCATGCATTGGTAACACCGGGCAATTTCACCAACGCATCCAGCTCTTTTTTAAGACTTTCAGAGGTTACGCCTTCGCGCCATTGATCTTTAGGCTTCAACTGAATAAAGGTTTCAATCATGGTCAGCGGCGCAGGATCGGTCGCCGTTTCCGCCCGCCCTACCTTACCGAAAACCGTTTTCACTTCTGGAACAGTGCGGATTAATTTATCGGTTTGTTGCAACAACTCACGTGCCTTGCCAATTGAAATGCCAGGATAAGTCGTTGGCATATACATCAAATCACCTTCATCCAGTGGAGGAATGAATTCGCTGCCAATTTTGTCCAACGGCCACAAGCCAACTGCAAACACCAACAAGGCCAGCGATAACGTTGTTTTGGGGAAACTGAGAACTTTCTTCAAAACCGGCATATAACCGGCTGTCAGCAATCGATTAACCGGGTTTTTGTGCTCGGGTAACACTTTCCCACGAATGAAATAGCCCATCAGCACAGGCACCAGCGTTATTGCTAATGCTGCCGACGCCGCCATTGCATAGGTTTTGGTAAACGCAAGCGGTGAGAACATCCGTCCTTCCTGAGCCTCCAAGGTAAATACCGGAACAAAACTGACGGTAATAATGAGCAAACTGAAAAATAGTGCAGGCCCTACTTCACTTGCAGACTCGGCCACAATTTGCCAGCGGTTTTCCCGAGTTATAGGCGTTCGTTCCATATGTTTGTGCATGTTTTCAATCATCACAATGGCGCCATCAATCATGGCTCCTATAGCAATCGCAATTCCACCCAAAGACATGATATTGGCGTTCAAGCCTTGCATATACATAACGGCAAAGGCTGCCAAAATACCAACGGGTAAACTGAAAATAGCTACCAGTGATGAGCGCACATGAAATAGAAAGATGATACAAACTAGGGCAACGACAGCAAATTCTTCCAACAACTTAAAGCTTAGATTTTCGACTGCACGTTCTATCAAGCCACTACGATCATAAACAGTGACGACCTCTACGCCTTCGGGTAAGCCTTTTTTAAGCTGTTCAAGTTTGGCCTTTACGCCATCGATGGTTTTTTGTGCATTTTCACCGAAGCGCATCACAATAATGCCGCCGACAGTTTCACCCTCACCATTGAGTTCAGCAACTCCACGACGCATTTGCGGACCTGTACCAATTTCGGCAACATCTTTGAGTAACAAGGGTGTTCCGTTTTTATTAACGCCTAACGGAATATTGCCAAGGTCGCTAACATTTTTTATATATCCTGTGGCCCGCACCATGTATTCGGCTTCTGCCATC
Organism: Thalassolituus sp.; assembly: GCA_029212275.1. Classification (GTDB taxonomy): domain Bacteria; phylum Pseudomonadota; class Gammaproteobacteria; order Pseudomonadales; family Oceanobacteraceae; genus Thalassolituus. Next base: position 34,008 of record JARGOI010000001.1, on the reverse strand, counting down.
TCAACCACTGACGCACCGATTTCCTGATTGCCACGCTTGATGGCGGTCTGAATCAAAGAAAGCGGAATACCAAACGCGCGTAACTTATCGGGATTAACTTTTACTTGGTACTGCTTGACCATACCGCCCAGAGCTGTGACTTCGGAAACGCCAGGAACCGTTTGCAGCTCATATTTCAAGAACCAGTCTTGCAAACTGCGCAGTTGGCTAATGTCATGCTTACCGGTTTTGTCTTGCAGTGCATACAGGTAAACCCAGCCTACTCCCGTCGCATCTGGCCCCAATTGTGGCCTCGCATTCGCGGGTAACGATGGAGCGACCTGACTGAGGTACTCCAGTACACGAGAACGCGCCCAATAAAGGTCAGTGTCCTCATCGAAGATCACATACACAAAGGAATCTCCAAAAAACGAATAGCCCCTAACGGTTACTGCGCCAGGCACCGACAACATCGCCGTCGTCAACGGGTAGGTAACTTGGTCCTCCACCACCTGAGGTGCCTGCCCAGGATACGTTGTTTTAATAATCACCTGAACATCAGAAAGATCAGGCAAGGCATCAACCGGTGTGTTTTTTAATGAAAACAAACCAGCGCCAACCAGAATAGCAGTCGCGAGCAATACGAAAAAACGGTTACTGACCGACCAACGAATTATTGAAGCTATCATCTGTATGACCCTTAGTTATTCACATGACTGCTGGATGGTTCGGCAGGCATCTGGTGTTGGCTGTGATCCATTGGAGCCGGTGTTTCAGCATCAGGCAGGCGCACATTCACAACTTCAACATTGCCTCCTGCTACCTTTTGGATCTCTATTTGCAAGTTCATTCCTTCTTTTAATCGGCTAAAATCAACTGATTGAGAAACGATAAAATCCATCGTCATCTCAGGCCAATCCCATTCAGGTATCGCTCCGTGCGTCACATTTACCATTCTGTGATTTGCCATCAGGCTATTAACCTTTGCCTCTGTCCAAGCTGAAACGTCTTTAACTGTCACATCATCATTACTTTGATTATTCATGCGCTTGAAATCAGATGTCTTGCTGGATTCAGAATCGAGAAGATACTGTGCCGAGGTCACGACACGCTCACCCTCTTTCACCCCTTCCAGAATCTCAGCAGACTGACCATCTAAACGCCCCAGCTTGACTTTTATGGACTTAAAACGACCTTCACCAAGCGCAAGTACAATGCGATTAACATTACCCGTGCGAATAACGGCTTCTGTAGGAACAAGCAAGGTGTTTTCTGTGTTTTTCGCGTGAATAACGACCTGGGTAAACATATTCGGCTTTAACATGTCGTTCTCGTTGTTGAAACGCAGCCTGACTTTTACCGTCCGAGTTTTAGGATCTAATGTGGGGTACACGTAATCCACAGCACCCTGCCACATTTTTCCTGGCAAATAATCAAGCGACATGGAGACAAGGTCGCCTACGACAACGCCAGATGCCTGGCGTTCAAATACTTCTGCTTCCACCCATACTTGGTCTAAGGTACCGATTGACATTAAGGTTGTACCGGGCTTAACGAAAAAACCCTGACGGATATTTAGGTTGTCGATCACCCCGCTTTGCGGCGCAAAAAAGGTAATCAATTGCTTAACTTTTTTGCTTCTCTTTAATTCCCTGATCGCACTCCTTGGCAGTTGTAAGGCGCTTAATCTTTCTTCTGCAGCTTTAATCAAGCGTTGATTTTTTCTATCCATCGCTATAATCAACTCTTCCTGAGCATTGACAAGCGCCGGCGAGTAAATTTCGTAAAGTGGCTGACCTTGTTTTACTGGGTCACCTGCAGCCTTGATATAAAGCTTTTCGATCCAACCCTCCACTCTTGGGTGAATATGAACCAATTGATCCTCATCATATTGCACATAACCGACCGTTTTTATTTCCATATGCAGGCCTTTACGCTGCACCTTTACAGTACGCACCCCGAGGTTATTAACCACCTCGGGGGAAATCTTGATGGTTCCAGGTCCCGCATCTGGGCCACCACCTTCATCTGCATACACGGGAATCAGATCCATCCCCATCGGGGATTTACCCGGCTTATCACGCTTGTAGTTTGGATCCATCGGCGCGACCCAATGTAAAGGTTTTTTCTCGCCACCCGCCGAGGCTTTATCTGATGAAATTCCGGTCGGCTGACCTAAAAAACTATAAGCGCCTATCGCAAGCGCTGCACCCATAACGGCACCCACAACCAGCGCGCCTGTCGTATTAATTTTCTTGCTCATTTATTCTCTCCTGGGCGACGATTACTGGCCATAGCTACATCAGCGCTCCGTATAAAAAAATAGTTCAATTGAATAATGGTTTTTTGCCTGTCCACATCAATGCTCAATGCATCAATCTCGGCATTTAGTTCCGCAATGCGAGCACGAACCACTTCGGCAAAATCACCGTCGTCATTGGTATAAGCGGTGAGCGAAGCTTCCGCCTGTTCGTACATCTGCGGCAGTAATTCCTGCTGAAACAGCTGCTGCCGTTGATTTAACCGAAGCAACTGTGCCTTCGCTGTTTCAAAAGAAGCGATCAGCTTTCTGAGCAGAAGCCACTTCTCGGTTTTCACTGATTCTGTCTGGGATACTGCAGATTCAACCTGCTTGTCCTGTCGGTTATCAGTGAAAAGTGGTAAATCAAAGGTCACGCCCACTGAAAAAAGATCGGCACGATCATTTCCCATTGGATCATTGTCACGATAACCGTAACTGGCATTAACCCCCCATTCGGGTTTGTACTTTTGTTGCGCCAGTTCAATACCGCTGCGACTTGCCTTGATTTTCTGATCCAGCCCCATCACCACCGGATGATCAGTAAAGTAATCAAATAATATCTGTGGATCAGTTTCCTTTGTCCCATTATAAAGTTGCGGATTAATTAACGCGGTGTCTGGTAGTCGTCGTGCCAGCAGCAAATCAGACGACAGCACTTGATTTTCAATCAGACTATTCTGCGAGTAATTATCAACAAAATAGTCACTCAGCCATTCATAAAGCCGCTGCTTGAACATATCCTGTTGCTGGTTCAACTTTGTAAGCCGATCATCTAGGCGCGTCAGTTCAAGTTGGGCACGAACGATATCTTGCATCCTAGTTCTGCCCAATGCTGACGAGTAACTGGCTTCCGCAACGTCTGCCAATTGCTCAAACAGGGCGCGCTTGTTATTGATCAAGGCAATACTTTCTTGTGCTTTATAGGCATCAAGCCACAGATGACTCACCGTCACAGTCACTTTGGCCTTCCGATCTTGGCGTTGATAGGGGTATTGAGTACCCATCAATTCAAGCTGCGTTTTCCTGATCGCCAGACTGTCTCCTCGTGGAAACATTTGTGATACACCCACCTTGAACTGGGTCATTGCCTCCTGTCCAAAGTCAAAAGTATCCGTCGCCAAATTAGCCAAACCGAGCGACACCTTCGGATCGGGTAGCGTACCGGCCGCAACACTCATTGATTCAACCGCATTTTGTGAGTGCTGATTCCCAGCCAACCAGGGGTCGTTTAGTTTTGCCGCCTTGACGGCCTCTTCCATAGTAAATTCGTGACTTCCTTTTTTTACTAGTTCCGCAGCATTGGCGGACATTAAGCTTATACCCAATATACCCAACACTAGTACAGACCTAACGTTGCACATGGAATATGGGTGAAATTTACAATTTGCCATTAATACTGTTCCTCTTGTGAATTAACCGAAACATAGGTTTCTGAAGAACCATCTGACTTAAGCAAAAGCACCTTATAAGCCGTAAATTTATTTCTGTACTCCATACCCGGAGTTCCAACAGGCATCGCAGGTACCGATAAGCCTATCGACCCTTTAGGTTTTTCCCGTAAGAATTTCTTGATAAATTTGGATGGAACATGGCCTTCAAATACATAGCCGTCTTTTGAAATAGCGGTATGACAAGATTGATAAGGTTTTTGTATACCGCGGCTTATTTTTAGAGCCGACAAATTACGGTCATTGAGCGCATTTACCTCAAAGCCATTTTTTTTGACATGCCTGATCCACTTACTACAGCACTTGCAGCTAGGACTTTTATATACCGTTAGCTCAGTTGGGCCGAGGTCAGTTGATACACTTCCCCCATCAGCCATTACACTCATTGAGTAGAAAGAAACGATGGCAAATACCACCATAGAAATAAATATTAATCGCCTAAGCAAGCGTTGATAAATAAACATATTGCGCCCCTTATGGGTGCTGAATATACTGAATAACAGTAAGTGATCAGCGCTGATTAAATAACATCAGCTAATAAAACCTTGGGAGCTAAATTCTCCCGCCAAATACAGATCAAACTTGATAGCACTGCCAAATTTCAGGCAGATCTATCCTGTATTAACGAGAAATTGGAGGACGGTAGAGTGAAGTAGGAATTTGGCTTATAGCCAAAGACGGGGGTTGGGAATTTTTTTGAAAGGAGCCCAGAAGTATTGCCGTATCGTGCACTGTAGTAGGTAACATCGCAGATGAGCAGCCGCCCATTGCACAATAGCAGCTAGATTCAGCACAACCAGAAGAGTTTGGCTCAGATGCTAAATCAGCATTATCCATATCGTGCATAAGATGAGTCGAGTCATCCTCCCCATCCATTGTCATATGATGTGACTGATTATTCGCGTTATTCATCTCTTTTTGGTAAGGCATAACAGCAGACGCCATTGATTGGCCGACAAAGACCAATAACAACAGTATAAGCGCTATAACCTTGCTTTTATTTAAAGACAAATTCTTAACCAAATTTCATTATGACAATGTACATACTACGACTTTTTTATATAAGTTCCACAAAAATATAACTCTTTGTACTTTCAAATTGATCCACATCAATAATTATCGATGAGACCCTGCTTATCAAAAAATACTACTATGTTGGGTTCGCATATAAAACTAATTTCTTATTCTAAAGTAACCGAACTTATGGCTATTTGAATTATAAGTAGTTCCCATTTTTTGAGAAAAAAGGGTATTTCAGCCAGACACTATGAGAGTATGGCTTTTGGTCGCCGCGTAAATTGAAAAATCTAATAAAATCAATGGGCGAAATTTACATTAAATGAGAGCTAACAAACATTGCGCTTAAAATGACACAGAACGAATGTTATCACTTAATCAAAGATCAATTTCATAATGATTTAGAACAGAAATCATAAACCAATAGCAAGCAACTGTAAGCATTATGGAAATACTAAGGCTAAGATAAAAATTCACGCCTTGTTTTAATAAAACAGGTAATGACAAAAACAAAGCCAAAGAAGGGATAACCAACCAAAAAACACTAGTGGATAACTCGGCAACCTTAGTAACATCCTTACTCTCAACGTAGAGCCATGTCATCGCAAGAACCGAAATAATTGGAATTGAGGCAAGTATCGCTCCTGCAAAAGAACTTCGCTTAGAAATTTCAGCAATGGCGACAATTAATACCGTCGTTATTACGATTTTTACAATATAGTACGTCATATTAGTACGTTGGAGCGAGCCCAGTTCTCCTTTGACACCGCTACTTTTGACGCTTTCTCGATATTCAAATGGGGGTTAGTTGAAATAAATTTTATACATTCTTTAATCATCTACTAGTTTCCTCTGATAATTTCTTCATTAATGAATAACCCATACCAGCAAATTAGTACATCAATAGCTGGTATGGATTTATTGCCAATAACCCCAAGTCGAATTCTGTGTTATTTACCTGAGTTATTTGCGGCTATGTAATCACCTTTTACTTTAAGTGTTATCGCTACTGGTGAAGATGTATTGTTTTTCCAATACCATCCATGAGTACCTGTAAATATTGCGGTTAGCGAACCACTAGACTCACTTTTTGTCCCCACTTCAAAACTTTGAAAAGCACCTGAGGTATCACCAGCCAGTTCTCCATGAAAGTCGAAAAACAACAATTCACCACTCGTTTCCCATTTGAATGTAAAAGCGTCATCTTTATTCACCATAAGCTTGTATTCTTTTCCATCTCTCGCTGGAATAACTATATTAATAGTGTCTCTCCATTTATCACCTACGGTAGCGGTAGCGCTATCACTCATTTCACTTACCGTACTTAGCTTAGGAGTAGATACCTCGCTAACATTCAACTCATCAGCATTTACCGCGTGTTCGTAACCGTGCATTTGCATAAGAAAGAGTAAACCGCCAGCCATAATAAGGCCATAATTAGTGATCTTACTGAATGTCTTGAAGAAGTCGCTATTACGCCAAGCCGCAATCAGAAGTAACATCACTAGAAGCGCACTAATTTGTCCGAGTTCAATACCAACATTGAATGAAATAATGTTAAGCAATAACTCGTCTTCACTAAGTGGGAGTTCTTGCAATCGGGTTGATAAGCCAAACCCATGAATCAACCCTAAAACAACGATCATCACCAGCATATTTGGTGTATTAATATTCAGGTATTTACGAAAGCCATCAATATTGGCAAAAGCAATGTAGCAAACACTCAGGGCTATAACTGCATCAATGAGGAAGTAGTTAAGTTGTATGCCATTAAATGTAGCGTAAATTAGCGTGACACTATGGCCAACCGTGAATGCAGTGACATATTTTGCAATATCACGAAAACTGGTAAGAAAAAAGATGATCCCGAAAACAAAGGCTAAATGATCATAGCCAGATAACATATGTGTTGCGCCAAGCCACATATAGCGCAAGTTACCACCTTCAATAATGGATAGTTTTTCGGCTTCTGACATGCCATGTGCATTGGCGAAGTTAGACAAAGACATTAAGAGAAAAATGCTCACAACTAAAAAAATGTGGTTTCCTTTAAAGTAGTTCTCGTTACTACCCTTGAAGGCTGCTTTTATTGTGTCGATATGATTAACTTTTGAATATTTCACAGTATATGCCCTCCGTTTTCGACGGGCATGACCCAGTAAACACCTTGGCCAGTGACATTGTTATCTTTGTCGCGTAATCTGCCGAGCACCCCCTCTACATCTTTATCCTCTAGTAAAATCTCTACCTGTATTCTAGGTATGCAGCCAATCACTTCATCTCGTGCCAAAAGGTAAGGATCATTTTCTTTTTCTGTGCCATACCCTTCTACTCTAGAGAAGCTAAACCCAGTTACCTGATCCATCGTATGTAATAAATCAGATAGTTCCTGTTGTACATTCGTGTGCACAATAAGTGTCAATAATTTCATTCGTATTACTCCGTAATAAATGGAATCCTCTATTAACCTACCAATTGATTATCAAAAGACATAGCAGGTCAAAAAATATACATTGCGAATACATAAGCAGTAAAACCTGGTGCATTCAACAATACAATTATAGGTATACGAATTTAGGGTGGTGGGGCGCGCAGTGGTGGTGATAAGTGATGCGACCAATAAGCTTCAACATCACTTCTAGGGGAGCGAAAGCTTATATCTCGTATGAAAACTGTAAGAAGTAATGAAAATATAGAAACCAATAAAGCCAGTGCGGGTACTTTGCCGGCAATATTTTTTAGGAGCACATTCTTGCTGGCATCAATTTCAAAAACAATTTCATGATGATGATCGACATGAGACAGATCATTTAAAGAATGCAGGTTAGACAGGGTCATGTGCTCATGCTCTACAGCAACGGATTGATGAGCACGATGCAGGTCGTCATCGCCATGATCAAGACCATGTAAATGAAATTTCATTCCCTGACTACACATTAATGCAATAGAAAGAAATGCCATCCACAAAAGTTGCATACTTTTATTTTTTTTCTGAAAAAAATGCATTCCAAGCAGCCTAATTTCTTTGCGAATTGCACACAACGATTAATTTAGCCTCCGCAGACATACCATGAGCCATTGCTGTGGTACTGACCAATATTAGTATTAAAATCAGACTAAGCTTGAACATATTTTTCTCTTTGTGTTGATTGAACCAATTCATTATGACGTCGTTTGTGCCGTGCTTTCACCCTGCTCTTTTGCATGCAAAATTCGATAAAGTGCAGGAATGACAAACAACGTTAATAAAGTGGACGATAGAATACCGCCAATAACCACTGTAGCCAGCGGTCTTTGTACTTCTGAACCAATCCCCATGTTAAAGGCCATAGGAACAAAACCCAATGAAGCAACTAATGCGGTTGTAATTACCGGTCGCAGACGCGTTAAGGCTCCTTCGTGTATTGCCTGCTCTAATGGGCGGCCTTCATCACGTAGCTGGCGGATAAACGAAACCATGACTAAGCCATTCAAAATAGCGATGCCTGATAATGCAATAAACCCCACCGCCGCGGATATTGAAAACGGAATATCTCTTAGTAAAAGAAACAACACGCCACCGGTCAATGCAAGAGGCACGCCGGTAAAAATTATCAACGCATCCTTCACTGACCCTAAAGCTAATAAAAGTAATCCAAAAACCAAAAACAGGGTGAGAGGAACCACTAACTGTAGTCGCTGGGATGCCGACAAAAGTTTTTGGTAGGTGCCACCGTACTCTACCCAATATCCTGGTGGGATTTCCACTGAAGCTTCGACACGCTCCTGTATGTCGGCAACAAACCCACCTAAATCACGGCCGCGCACATTGGCAGTAACAACAACACGACGCTTACCATTCTCTCGGTTGACCTGAGTAAAGCCGTTAACTAGTTCTAGCTCTGCCAGTTCCTGCAGGGGTACATAACTTCCAGATGGCAGCCGCACCGGCAAGTGACTATAGGCATCGATATCACTACGTTTATCCTCCGCCAGCCGCACAACAATATCAGTGCGCCGGTCGCCTTCATACATCTGCCCAGCCACACGTCCACCAAGGGCCACTTCCAGCTGATCTTGCAATACACTTACAGCAATCCCATAGTGTGCTAACGCATCACCCTTAGGGCGTATAGTAAAAATAGGCAAGCCTGTGGTTTGCTCCATTTGGATATCCGCAACGCCCTCTACTGACTGTATTTCTTTTTCTATGCTTTTTCCAATCGCATCGAGCTGTTCAAAGTCATCACCAAATACCTTGATGGCCAACTCAGCACGCACTCCCGCTAGCAACTCATTAAACCGCATCTGGATTGGTTGTAGGAATTCATATCGACTCCCCGGTACGGGCTCGACCAGTTCGGCTAAATCTGATACTACTTGCTCTTTTGTTTTATTCGGATCAGGCCACTGTGACCGGGGTTTAAGAATAATGAAATTATCAGCAACGCTCGGCGGAACAGCATCCGTTGCGACATCTGCAGTACCAATTTTTGCAAAGACTCGCTCAACTTCA
>JARGOI010000001.1:0-24667 GCA_029212275.1 Thalassolituus sp. | reverse complement strand
CAACTTCACGGCCATTTTGCGTCGCCGCGCCTGAGCGCAACTCCTTACCCTCTTCGACGGTCGCTACATCACTAACTTTGACGGGCACACCCTGTAGGGTTTTGACGACAATATTACCGAGTGCAGCAAGGCTCTCAGCTTGCCCCGGCACGCGCAATAACCACTGCGCGCCATGACGCTCAACATAGCCTACGCCTCGGTTTTCATTGTTCAGGCTTATGGCTTCTAGTAACTCGGCTTGGGTAACTTCAAAAGCGAGTAACTTCTCAGGGTTTACGGCAATTAAAATCTCGCGTTTATAACCACCGATTGGATTGACTTCCACCACACCTGGCACGCGCAACAATTGCGGGCGAAGAATCCAGTCATGCGCTGAACGTAAATCAGTAGGTGTGACCGCCGATCCATCTTCTTTTTGAGCCCCCGGTTCAGCGTCCACCGTAAACATAAATATTTCGCCCAGGCCGGTGGCAATAGGCCCCAGTTCAGGTTCCAGTGACGAAGGTAGGTTGGATCTAGCGCTAGCAAGACGCTCGTTGACCAATTGTCGAGCAAAATAGGTATCAGTATCATCACTAAAAATAATGCTGACCTGAGACAATCCATAACGTGACACCGAGCGGGTGTACTCCAGATTGGGCAATCCCGCCATCGCTGTTTCGATGGGAAACGTTACCCGTTGCTCAACTTCCAGAGGCGTATAGCCTGCCGCTTCAGTGTTAATTTGCACCTGCACATTAGTGATGTCGGGTACAGCATCGATTGGCAGCTTGTTAAAGTTCCAGAGACCCAAGCCACTAAGCATCAACACTGCGACCATAATTAAAACACGGCGCTGTATTGAAAATCTGATAATAGTTTCAAGCATGAGTATCCCTTAGTGGTCGTGTGAGGCGCCAGATTTTTCAATATCAGCTTTGATAACGAAACTGTTTTCAGTCACGTACTCTGCACCTATTGGCAAGCCCCCCAAAATCTCAACCCACTCTCCGGCAATACGCCCCAATTCGAGCATACGCACTTCATATTCTTCGCCAATTTTTGCGTACACCACAGTAAAGTCTCTAAAACTTTGTAGCCCGCTGCGCTTTACCGCCAGTGGTACAGCATATTTAGCTATAGCAACATCAGCAGTAACAAATAAGCCGGGCATCAATAACCCCTTTTTATTATCGATGGTTGCTCTCATCACAGTGGCTTGATTGGCTTGCGTGCGGGTATCAATGGCATCGATTACCCCTGTTGCAGTCACCGAATTACCATTGGCTGTCAACAAAACCTGAGCACCTTTTCTCACTCTGTGACGATCCATAGGAAAAACGGACAACTCAGCTACTAGCGTTCGATTGTCGGTAACTGTTAATAATAAGCGATCGCCTGATTGCTCTCCCGAATTTACATTACGATGAGAAATAACACCATCAATAGGCGATACAACATTATAAGATTTAAGGCTTTCGTTACTCTGGATGGTCAACAACAGATCACCACGCGCGACAGTTTGTCCTAACGAGACATACACTTTTTCGATCTGGCCTTCAAAACGAGCACGGATACTGCGCTGAGCATCCACTGGCGTTGCCAGTTTCCCGTAAACTTTAACAGTTTCAACTAATGTAGCCGGGCCTGCTGTTGCCGTTTTAATGGCCATTGCATCGGCAATTTCTTGGCCTATTTTAGTTCGGCCCTCAAAGTTGTCGTACCGCCAATTAAACTGTTCCCCCCGATATTCAGCCAGAATAGATACTACAAAGGAATGAGGTTCATAAATTTCCATACTGCCCCGCAAAAAGTCGTCCTCGGGTGAAAAGGTAATGTTGTCTTCAACATTACCCAGTCGAGTTAATACAACTTTCAAAGAAACTTCTTCTGGTTTTACGGGTTGCCCTTTCTGCGTCACCCAAACACGAAATTCTGGCGGCACACCCTTCTCAAAAATGGCTAGCTCAACCACAAACTCCCCCTCTATTAATAAACGACCGTTGTGGGGGCCTTTTTGTGGCTCTTCTTGTTGCGCACTATTTTCAGATTCCACCGCATAGGTCGGCAGACTCAACCCCAGCACAATGCTGAGCAATATTCCGGTTAGCAGGGGTTGCCAATAGTTACTCTTCATTCTTTTTCCTCACCTAATCGAGTTAGCGTTAAACCAGTTAATCGTTCAATTTCTACCGTATTAATATGCGCCGTAAAATACGCATCTAATTGATCTGACTGTGCTTCAAATAATTCCTGCTGAACAGCCGACCATTCCAAATAACTGTATTTTCCCAGTTGATACGCTTTTTCTGTTTCTCGCACCGCGCGCTCCAAGCGTGGAATAATGTCATTACTCAACGCTTCGCTCACGTGAATGCTGTGCAGTAATTGCTGATATAGAACAAAAAGCTGCGTTTGAAGCTTAATGTTCAATGCATCAGCTTCTGATTGATAACGGCTTTGTTCAGCCGTTAAGGCAGTAATACGGCCTTTATTTCGACTTGAGTCGCCTAACGGAACGGATATACCTGCGACCACCGCATAATCATCTGTAGCTTCATAGCGCCTAACACCTGTGGATATACGCCAACGTTTACTTGCTTCAGCCTTGGCTAAGGCAATGTCCGTCTGTGCCGCACGTTCTCGCGTTAAAAATATCTTGAGGTCAGGATTGTTACGTAAGCTCTTTTCCAGTGATGTAGGGTCGATCACGGAAATTTTTTGAGCCAACGTGCCGGCTAACCGACCAAATTCAGGCGTTTTATCACCCCATTGTGCAGCCAGTTGACGCTTTGAAGAGTCAACCTCATGCGTTAAATCTTCTATTTGCAGCGTTCGCCGAGCAAGGTTAACTTCAGCGCGTAATTGGTCGGCAATAGGCGATTTTCCTACCTCTACGCGTTTTTTTATTTCTTCTAGCGCCTGCGCGGATAGTGATTGCGCCTGCTTTGCAATTTTCTGACGTTCTTGGTGAGCCAAAGCAGTTAAAAAATAGCGGGCCGTTTGCGCAGCTATATCCAGTTGCTTTATTTCACGCTCAATCTCAAGAATCGACTGTCTTGATGCAACAGCATCTACCCGTTTGCCTACGATACGACTGTCTAACACCCAGCTAATACTTAACGTTGTTTGCGCATTGTCCATACCATTAAATTCACCGCTTCCCAGCGCGTCTTCTACGGTTAAATCAATTTCGGGGGGCGACGCAACACCGGCCTGAGTCAAATAGCCCTGTTGACTATTCATGCGGTCAGCGTAAGCACGCAATTCTGGATGATGGTTAGTGCTTCGTTGAATAGCCGCTCTAAAACTGAGTGATTCGATAGTTGTGTTATCTGCATGGCTGATGGTTGAAATCCATGCAAAACAAGTCAAAGTAAACAGCTTTGAGTAATGTTTTAATACAACAAAATACCGACTTGCAATCGGTTTTTTACTCGTAAAAATTTTGTCTTCTGAAAGCATTATTGAACCCTTAATGTATAAAAAATTTTTCGGTAACGTGGTGTAGTGTATCGACGGATAAAAGGCAAACCACTGTGACCAGCACGAATAAACAAGATGTTATCAGCACAGGGAAAGCCCTACCTTTCTGCTCACGCATCAAATAGGTAACCCGTTCATCCAACTGCGGTGTAAGAAAGTCACAAGCGGGCTGCACAGATGCTTGCTTTGGAGTATACGCCATCGTTAAACGAGTAACTTTGAGCAGGGTTTTCGCAATGGCCGACGCTTCCTTACCTGTATTCAGTACTGCTTCATCAGCGCACTGCTCCATAGCCAATTCCATTGCTACGTTTAGTTGCTCACCAATAACTCGCGAGAAAAAAGAGCCAAAAAAAGCAAACAGCAATTTTTTAAGTGGGTCAAAACGTCGCCTATGTGCTTGCTCATGGAGCTGAATGATAGTGTACTCATTGGTACTGATGCTATCCCGTAGTCCGGTTGTGACATAACACCGGGGCTGAAACAACCCAGCTGTAAATGCCTGAGGCAACCTCGATTCGATGGTCGATAACCAATTGCTCTCCAATATCTCACTCGCCTGATCATCCGTCGTCGAAAATTGTGCCAACAAATCCAAACGATGAAGGTTTTTGCGCACACTAAGCATCCTGTGGATGACACCAAAAATAAAAACACTGGAAAATAATGCCATCGTCAACGCATGCCAGCTGGTTAGACTAAACGTATAGGCATGATGCCAATGTACCAACGTTGCAATGAAGCCGTTGGCGTAAGAATCTAACCTGGCAGGCATCATAAGTACAAGCGTCACTATTACCGCAATTAGCCAAGGCGTTAGTACGATAAACCATAAAATCCTACGTTTAGCCTTTGCTGTAAATGTGGAAAGGACACTGCCCGATAACCGAAAAGTAATGCCAATAAAAATAAGGGATAGCCATAAACTCAATACACCAACAGTGAATACGTTAAGATAAAAGGCCAGCTTTCCAAGAATCATACTGAGCCGTCCGACTTATTTTTATCACGCTGATCTTCGATTATCTGCTCCAATCGCTCCAGTTGATCTTCATTGAATTCAGGCGATACCGAGGTAAAAGCAGCCAACAGGCTGTTCCCTTTATCCGCATTAAATTCGCTCGTCAAACCTTTGATTAACTGACCGATAAACGTGTCGCGTTCGATAGCAGCCTGATATTGAAAGGCATGTCCCTGCTTATCTCTTTTTAGTAAACCTTTTTTAAAGAGACGATCTAGCGTGCTTTGAATGGTGCTAAGCGAGCCGCCACGACGCTTCTCAAAGTAGGCGTACACCTGCTTGGCGTCCGCCACTTCGGTCTCCCAAAGGTATTGCAATACTTGCTTTTCAAGCTCACCGAGTTGCATTAAGCGAATTACTAACCCTAATTTATAAGAAGAGCGTATTCTCACACCTTAAAAACCGACCGTCAATCGGTTTTTAAGGTGTATTCTCAATACTTTGTCAAAACCAACAAGCAACATAGTATTTGAACCAGTGGTGAAATTTCAAATTTAAGGCTACAAAGTTAAGTGTTAGTCATAGCTTTAACCCTCTAAAAACCCTTCTGTTATTTTAAATAACTTTTTAAAATCAAGATCACTTGTTCTACTTCTTCCGTTCGCTGCAGCTGGGTCATATCTTCCGCACCTAAATGCTCTCGCAAATGACCTTCCAATACTTCTTTCATTAATCCATTGACTCCGCCTTTTATAGCCGCAATCTGCTGTAAAACTTTCATGCAATCTGGCTCACCCTCTAATGAGTTTTCTAAAGCTATCGTCTGACCTTTAATCTTTCGAACACGGGTTAATAACTTTCTTTTCCCTATGATTGTATGAGACATATTATTTCCTCTTTCTTGATTAATACTATACTGGGGTATAGTATAACCCATAATCCAAGCAATGCCATTTATAGGGTGTTGAAAATACAATTCTATTTAGGAACATCAATGAAAGACGATAACAGTATTCAATGGGACCATTCGCATGATTTTGGGATTGATAATAAGCATCGTGAAAATAAAGTAAAGATAGTTTTTTGGTTGACGACCATCATTATGGTGCTTGAGATTACCGTTGGTAAGACGTCTGGGTCAATGGCCCTACTTGCTGATGGGTGGCACATGGGAACGCATTCCGCAGCGTTCCTGATTACAATTTTTGCGTACTCTTACGCTAAGAAACATGCTGACAATAAAAGCTTTAGCTTTGGAACCGGAAAAGTTAATTACCTTGGTGGCTTTGCTAGTGCTGTTGCACTTGCAATCGTTGCTTTGATGATGGCAATAGAATCCGTCCAGCGACTAATTGAGCCCCAGGTGATTTTATTCAATGAAGCAATTATCGTTGCCATAATTGGGCTTGTAGTCAATATAGTTTCAGTCTTCGTTTTGCATGACGATCATCACCATCACGGTGAAGAGCATGATCACCACCACGATCATAATATGAAAGCAGCATATTTTCATGTTCTAGCTGACACCTTGACTTCACTGCTGGCCATTATTGCATTACTTACCGGTAAATATTATGGCTGGATTTGGATGGACGCAGTTATGGGTATTGTTGGTGCGGCTGTTATTTTGCGGTGGTCTTACGGACTAATTAAAGAATCAAGTAATGTACTGCTCGATAAAACTGTCAGCCCTAATTCTTTTGCCAACATAGCAAAAAATATGAAGGAGGAAAATAATGCCATTATTAACGATATACACATTTGGAAAGTTGGAACATCACATCAAGCCGCCATCCTTTCAGTTGTTACTGAAGAACCGCTTGAGCCTTATTTTTACAAACGGATCTTAAAGCAACACCTACCTCGGCTATCCCATATATCGATTGAGGTTAATGTCGCCGCCCAATAGAAAGTGTACTATTAACAGCAGCAACAGCGAGGTTTAGTTATTGAAATTATTTTGAAATCTACCCTCTATTGCCCAGAATGTGGTCATAAAGAAACAGAAGCAATGCCCACAGATTCTTGCCAATGGTTTTACGAATGCAAGGGTTGTGGTGTTCTGCTCAAGCCAAAGAAAGGAGATTGTTGTGTTTTCTGTTCTTACGGTTCTGTTCCGTGCCCTCCTATTCAGCAAGGCACAAGTTCTTGTTGTACTTCGTCATAAAAGCGCATAAAACGTATAGGCTGTTAGGATTGTGGGGTGATTCTGGAGACTTGGGTGTCCCCGCAATGAGAATACCGACGTTGTTTGTCATATCGTTACGCGTACAAACACATGTTGTCGCATATTTATATCGCCATCTCGATAGGCCATCAATAAGAAGAAAGAGACAGTATTGGTGATAAGTGCCAAGTCTGTGGAAGCGGGACAAAATCTAGTTGTTTGATTGTATCAACAATAAAGACATTAAAAGTTAATTGATTTATTAGATGCGAATGATTATCATTTGTATTCTATTCTCACTTTGGTTTTTTAAAAATATGGTTAAAAAAATAGGTTTTCTTTTATTCATATTCTTTTTTTCATACTCAGCTTATGCATCAATGCCAATTCAAAGGCTTCTGCAGTTAATTGACTATATTGGCGTTGATTATCGTGAGGCCATAAAAGATGGTCAGGTGATTAACACAGAAGAATACGGTGAGATGAAAGATTTCGCATTAGCAGTCCGTGAAAATATTCTCCAGCTGGAAGGTGTTGATAAGAAGCTTATAAATCAAGTCGCTATGCTAGAGTCACTAGTTAATTCGAAAGCAGACCCTGACGAGGTAGCTAAGTTAACTACCGATATGCATAGTCAAATGGTTGCTGACTATGACATCTTAGTTGTGCCTCGTGCAGTACCGAATACTTTGATTGCAAAACAACTCTATGAGAAAAACTGTATAGCCTGTCATGGCGTGAAAGGTAATGGAGGTGGACCGTTGGCGAAAACAATGGAGCCATTACCGACGAATTTTCTCGATAGAGAGCGTTACAAGGAAAGAACACTTTATGGTCTTTTTAATAGTATTACGCAAGGTGTTTCAGGTACGGGAATGCCATCATTTAGTCAGTTGTCAGAACGTGATCGCTGGTCGTTGGCTTTTTATGTTGGTCAAATGGCTGTTCAAGCGAATGAAGTTGAGGCCGGTTCTGCCCTCTGGAAAACTAAAAAGAGTAATTCAGATTTTTCTTTAGAACGGTTAACGACTACCTCTCCTAAGCAGGTAGAAATTTCTTCAGGGGGTGATGCAGTTGCTATAACAACCTATTTACGCCGTAATCCACACGAAGTAATGAAAAAGACGAAGCAATCTCCTTTGGAGTTTAGCATTCAGGTTCTAGAAGAAAGTAGGACTGCTTATTCCTCTGGTGATAGAGCTGGTGCATATGATTTAGCTATAAATGCATATCTAGAAGGTTTTGAGTTGATCGAAAATAGTCTTGATGCTATTGACCCGACATTACGTCGCCAGATAGAAAGTGAGATGACAGCATATAGGAACTTGATTCGAAAAGATAAAGGAGAAGCTACTGTAAACAGCGCCTACAACAGCATTAAGTTGTTATTAGAAGCGGCGCAATCTTCACTAAGTGAAAAGCGACTGTCGGGCAAAACGGCATTTGTGGGCGCAATGGTTATTTTACTACGGGAAGGTTTAGAAGCATTATTAGTTATTGCCGCGCTAGCAGCCTTTTTGATAAAGACAGGTAAACGTGAAGGCTTGATTTATCTCTATGGTGGACTTGTTGTTGCTCTGTTAATGGGTGGAGTTACTTGGGTTGTTTCAACGACGTTGATTCAAATAGGTGGGGCAAGTCGTGAGTTAACTGAAGGTATAGCTGCTATAACCGCAGCATCAGTACTCTTTTATGTAGGTTTTTGGATGCATAATAAAACCAGTGCTATGCAATGGAAGCACTTTATAGAGAGTAGTATTAAAAAGGCACTGAATAAAGAAACGTTGTGGGGAATCGCAGCTTTGTCTTTTATTGCAGTGTACCGAGAGGTGTTTGAGAGTGTGTTGTTTTATCAAGCTTTGTGGGTGCAAACTGATCAAAATGGGCAAGGTATGATTGTATACGGACTTCTTCTTGCCACAGCAATTTTAAGCCTATTGGCATGGCTTATTATGAAATACAGTACACGCTTACCATTGCGACAATTTTTTGCTGTTAGTGGTGGCTTCATGTTTATTCTGGCCATTGTTTTTGCGGGTAAAGGCATGTCAGCATTGCAAGAAGCTGGAAAAATCCCCTTGGATCCTGTTGACTTGCCAAGTGTAGAGTTACTTGGGATTTACCCGAACTACCAAGGTCTGGCACTCCAATGTCTAATGTTGATATTGGCTAGCATTATGATCATTAGGGATAATCAAAAGAATCGCAACGGAGGAGTTTGATAAGGTCAATTTTTTGACAATAAAACAGGTCAATATTTTACTTTAGAAAGGCTCAGGATATGTTCATACTGAAGTAATCTAAGATGGCTGTAACCTTTATTACTAGAATGAATAACCCTAAATTGAATTCTGTTTTATTTGCCTGTGTAGTTTTCGGTTATGTAATCACCACCTAAAGAAGGCAAGTGCATGATTATTTGGACAGTCAGATCAATAACACTGCTTCACTTAGGTTTTCTCAATACTTTGATGCGTAAATTAAGGAAATAAAAAATTAATGCTGCTCTTGAAGTAAAAACTTATCGAAGGTGCCCCACTCTATTATAGTTACCGTCAAGGAAGAACTGCTTATAAGTCAGCTTTCGACCAGTTGGATCCACTGCACAAAGTTGACACTCCAGAAATAGTGGATGGATGAATATGAACGGTCACTTTCCTTAATCGCGCTAGCGAGCTCCACACTATACATAGCGTCACTTTATCCATCACTAACCGAATGGTTGGAGTCTGGTGAAAGAGCTTCTAAAATTCCACATTGATCAATAGATCTTGTACTGTTACACCGGCGCCGAAGTTTTCTTAGGTCGCTTTGAAGTTTTTGAAGATCAGCAATACGCTTTTCGACAATACTTAAGTGATCATCGATCATGACATTTACTACCTCACAAGGTGTATTTGGTAAATACTGTAGTTCAAGGAGATGCTTGATTTCACTTAACGAGAGATCTAATGAGCGACAATTTTTGATAAATGACAGTCTTTCGATCTCTTCAGAGCTATATAAACGGAAATTCCCTTCTGTTCTGGATGGTGCCGAAACCAAGCCTTCTTTTTCATAGTACCGAATCGCCTGAATTGAGCAGCCGCTACGTTTTGATACTTCACTAATCTTCATAAACTCACCACTTGACTCTATAGTAGCTATAGAGTTTATACTCTTATTTATATTTTTATCAAGGACAAGTTATAGCAACTGGAATGAATGCTTACTGTAAATACGATGACAAACGATCTAAACGACAAAACTGAATCTCTATTGAATGGCGATATAGAGACTTGGATAAGCTGTGTGAGTGTGTTCAATGTTACTAAGATGGATTGTCCCTCTGAAGAGAACCTAATTCGAACAGCATTTGCAAATTTCGGCGAAGATGTCACGTTTGAATTCGACATTTCAAGTCGGACAGTGCGTTTATATCATCACCCTAATATAACGGAGACAATCGAAGCAACACTTAATTCTGTTGGGCTAGGAGCCAAATTGATCTCGCGTGAGTCAGTGGATTGCGATACATCACAGAGAGTCAAAGATGCCAGCTTACACAGTGAACAAAGAGAATCGCGTGTTTTGATCTGGTTGTTGGTGATCAATGCCATTATGTTTCTGCTAGAGATTATAGTGGGAATTATGGCTCAATCCACAGGGCTTATTGCAGACTCATTAGATATGTTTGCTGATGCAGCCGTTTACGGGGTTTCATTATATGCAGTAGGCAAATCGGCTCAGCTCAAACTCAAATCAGCCCATTTTTCAGGCTGGCTACAACTAGCACTTGCTCTGGGTGTTCTGTTTGAAGTTATGAGACGTGCTATCTATGGAAGTGAGCCGGTATCTACTCTCATGATGGGTATGGGTGCTATAGCCTTAATAGCAAATATTGCGTGTTTATTACTGATTTTCAAATCACGCAATGACGGGGCTCATATGAAAGCCAGCTGGATATTTTCGGCCAACGATGTACTGGCCAATATTGGGGTTATTGTCGCAGGGTCATTAGTAGCACTGTCAGGATCTCAAATCCCCGATTTAGTTATCGGATTAATTATTGGTTTAATCGTTTTATATGGAGCACGCCGCATACTTTCGTTGAAAATTACTGACAACGATGAAAAAAATGAGGCATTTTGAAAAAATGCTCAAAAACCTCTTAACCTATTTCATACTTAGCCTGATTGTACTGCAGTCTAGTGCCGCGTTGAGTTATCCGGGCCAGTTACATCTGTCAGATGTAGAACATGTCTATCTTGACGGTTTTCTGGGTACTTCCGATGAGTCAGCGAAGAGTATTGAATTAGTAGATTTGCTTGAAGAGCATGAACGAGACTGCTGTGACTGTTGTCACGGGCATTGTTGTGTTGTAATGTTCGTTAACTCCTCTAATGCTGTAATTCAAACAACGCGCACTGTTATATCCTATTACAGTGAAGATGCGCCAAATGGTAATACAAAGCCTTTAATACGTCCCCCCATCGAACATTCCTAAATAAAGCAAACTTCATCCGCTGATTGAAGCGGGAAATTTTGAATAAATTAGGATCTTTTTATGCGATTTACCTCAATTAATGGGTGTAGAACACTCTATCTGTCCGCTGTATTTTTGATAAGCGGATTATCTCCGCACCTTGCTTATGCGGACACTAATACTGATTTGACATTAAAAAAAGCGATTGCTCAGACACTCGAACAAAACCCTCGCTTATACCAATATTCTTTCGTTA
Organism: Thalassolituus sp.; assembly: GCA_029212275.1. Classification (GTDB taxonomy): domain Bacteria; phylum Pseudomonadota; class Gammaproteobacteria; order Pseudomonadales; family Oceanobacteraceae; genus Thalassolituus. The sequence goes on along the minus strand of JARGOI010000001.1, from coordinate 13,353 downwards.
AGGATGATTACAGCGCTCAACGACAAACTCAATCGTTACGTCCCGTAATTGAACTAGGGCTTGAAGTAGAAAACTTCGCTGGTTCTGGTGAACTCCGAGGGTTTGATAGCGCTGAGGCGACTTTATCATTGTCATCCGTTATTGAAATGGGAGGCAAGCGGCAGGCTCGTATGTCACTCGTAGATGCGCGATTAGCTGGCGTGCAATGGCTGCAACAGGCAGCCACCTTGGACGTGCTCGGTAAATTAACTCAAGTATATATCAATGGATTAGCGTCTCAAGAAAACATAGCGCTTGCCAATGAAGCTTTAGACTTATCCCGTTCATTATTTCAGACAATAAAAAGCAGTGCAAAGCGAGGGGTAACGCCAGAAGCAGAAGTCATGCGTGCACAGGTTGCGGTTACTCAGGCAGAAATTCGACTGGCTGCATTGCTTAGCAAGTTTGAACGACAGAAAGTATCTCTAGCCAGCTTCTGGGGAGAAATGAATCCTCAGTTTATAAAACTTACTGGAAACTTATTTGAATTCGGTACGAGCGAAAGTTTTGAACAACTATATACCCGTATAAAAAAGTCTCCGGCTATTGAGGTGTTTGCAAGTGAACAGCGAATTAAAGATGCCGAAGTTACATTGGCTCGGACGAACGGAAAGAGTGATATTACATGGCAAGCTGGAGTTAGGCGCTTTAAAGAAAGCGATGATGCCGCTTTAACTGCTGGGTTTTCAATACCGCTATTTTCAAATAAGCGTAACCAAGGAGAGGTGAAGGTGGCACTGGCTCGTCGTAATGCAGTCGAATATGCCAGGTTAGATGCGTTACTGCAGTTACATACAAAACTCTTTGAAGCCTATTCCCTGCGACAACAAAATATTGAAGCAGTTGATCAAACTCAAAACACTTCAATTCCTGCTCTGGAAAAAGCGCTTAACTTAACGCGACAAGGTTATGAAAATGGGCGATATAGCTATCTAGATCTGATAACCGCACAAGAAGAGTTGTTGGCAACCAAGCAAGCTCTGATTGATGCTGCAACCAATGGTTTGGTTAGCCAGGCATTGATTGAACAGCTAACCAGCGAAGCGTTCGCTCAAAAAAGAATATTAAAAAAACATAGTCAATTGATTCCGCCGCGTGCGAATCACATAGGAAATCATAATGAATAAATACCCACTTACACTATTGCTGTTAATGAGCATTACATTGCCTGTTCAAACTAGTTTTGCAGACGAAGGTCATGACGAGGAAGAATATGAGGAGATTAGTCGAATCAATGATAATTTAGCTGCACAAGTTGAGATTGTCACAGCCGTTGCGTCACCCGCTATTATTAATCAAACCGTCACCGTTTATGGCAAAGTAACACAAGCACCTGAACACTTGAATGTAATTCAAGCTCGTTTTCCGGGTGTTATCAAGTCAGTAAATTTTTCCATTGGCGATATAGTAAAAAAGGGCGATCGACTGATAACCATTGAATCAAATGAAAGCCTAAAAACCTACTCCGTTCGAGCACCTATCTCAGGGACCATTTTACAACGTCAAGCTAATCCAGGGGAGTTAACACAAGAACGGCAATTATTAACTATTGCCAATCTAGATACTGTATGGGCTGAGTTTCGCATTTACCCAGAAAAACAAAGGAAAGTTAGCTCTGGGTACTCTGTAATGGTCCTTGTTAATGAGCAAAGGATACAGTCTCAAGTTGCTCACATAGTATCGGCAGCATACAAACCTTATATGCTTGCACGTGTAAAACTTGACAATACGGAACTAAAACTAGCACCCGGTCAATTTGCCAAAGCAAAAATTTATACTGGTAAATTCGAGGTTTCACTAGCTGTGGAGAAAGAAGCAATTCAAGAGCTAGGGGGACGACTTGGTGTGTTTGTTAAAGAAGATGAATCTTATGAATTTACCCCGCTGAACCTTGGTAAGTCTGATGATAATTTGATTGAAGTGATTTCAGGTATCGAGAAGGGATCTGAATATGTATCAAAAAATAGTTACTTAATAAAAGCGGATATTTTGAAATCCGAAGCTGAAGACAACGACTAAGGGCGCATGATGATTGAATCAATTTTACGCCTTGCTATAGAAAGGCGCTTTTTATTTCTAAGTTTTATTTTTGTGATCATCGGTATTGGTATGTGGAATTATCAAAAATTACCCATCGATGTTGTACCTGATATTACCAATGTTCAGGTCCAAATTAATACTGCGGCACCAGGCTATTCACCACTGGAAGCAGAACAAAGAATTACTTATCCGGTTGAAACTGCGTTGGCGGGATTGCCAAGGCTTTCCTATACACGCTCTTTGTCCCGATATGGCTTATCTCAAGTCACGGTTGTGTTTGAAGATGGGACAGATATTTATTTCGCAAGAAACTTGATTAATGCTCGCCTTGCTGTAATTAAAAGTGTGTTGCCCTCTGGATTGGAGCCAGAAATGGGACCGATTTCAACAGGTCTTGGTGAAATATTTATGTATACCGTAGAGGCAGAGCCATCAGCGCGCATGGTAAATGGAAAACCATACACAGCAACAGCCTTACGGGAAATACAGGATTGGATCATCAAGCCGCAACTAGCGCTAGTTAAAGGGGTTATAGAGGTCAACAGCATAGGCGGATACAATAAGCAGTATCACGTAATGCCTAGCCCTGAAAAGCTTCTTTACCATCGCGTAAGCTTAGAAGATGTTGCCAATGCATTAAGACAAAATAATGATAACCGCGGCGCAGGCTATATTGAGGCAAACGGGCAACAATTGTTGGTGCGTTCTCAAGGGCAATTATCCACGACAGATGAAATTCTTAATGTCATCATCAAGCAAAATGATGGGGTGCCAGTAAAAATTAATGATGTTGCAGAGGTTGCTATAGGCAAAGAACTCCGCACAGGTGCTGCGACACGTGATGGTGTAGAGACCGTATTGGGAACGGCAATGATGTTGATCGGTGAAAACTCTCGCACTGTGGCGAGGGATGTCGCCCTCAAACTTGACGGTATTCAGGCATCGTTACCAGATGGCATTATTGCAGAAGCTGTTTATGACCGTACAAGCCTTGTTGATAAAGCCATAGCGACGGTGACAAGAAACCTATTGGAAGGGGCTCTGCTTGTTATTTTTGTGCTGTTTTTACTTTTGGGGAATATGCGTGCGGCACTCATTACGGCAGCTGTAATTCCTTTATCAATGCTGATGACTATCACGGGTATGGTCAACGCTGGTATATCGGCCAATTTAATGAGCTTAGGCGCTTTAGACTTTGGCCTAATTGTTGATGGCGCAGTAATCATTGTTGAAAATGCGGTACGCCGGTTGGCTGAAGAGCAGCATCGGGGTGGGCGACAAGATCTCAGCGAAAGACTAAACACTGTATTTGAAGCAACGTCCGAAGTAATACGCCCAAGTCTATTCGGTGTCGCTATCATCACCATTGTTTATATCCCTATCTTTAGTTTAAGTGGTGTTGAAGGTAAGATGTTTCACCCTATGGCTGCTACCGTTGTGGTGGCGTTACTTTCAGCTATGGTATTGTCATTAACCTTGGTTCCAGCAGCCGTTGCAGTCATTTTAAATGGCAAAATAAGCGAGAAAGAAAGCGTTGTGATTAGTGCTGCCAAATCACTTTATCACCCACTCTTACTCCTAGCCTTAAAATTTCGTTGGCTGGTTATGTTAAGTGCAACGGTTCTAGTCGCATTCAGTATCTGGCTTGCAACAACTATGGGTTCTGAGTTTGTCCCACAACTGAATGAAGGCGATATAGCAGTTCAAGCATTACGGATACCTGGCACAGGCTTAGAGCAGTCCGTCGAAATGCAAGAGATATTGGAGCAGCGAATAAAAGACTTTCCCGAGGTAGAGAAAGTATTTGCTCGTATTGGGACGCCTGAGGTGGCCACTGACCCAATGCCGCCAAGTATCGCAGACATTTTCGTCATTCTGAAACCTCGTAACTTATGGGTTGATGCTGCAAAAACGAAAGACGAATTACTTGAGGAAATGGAACAGGCTTTAAAACAACTACCAGGTAATAATTATGAATTCACCCAACCCATTCAAATGCGTTTTAACGAGCTTATTTCCGGTGTGCGTGCCGATTTGGGGATCAAGGTGTTTGGTGATGATTTAGACCAATTGGTGTTGACTGCTAGTGATATTGTAAAAATTGTTAATTCAATTGAAGGTGCTGCAGATACCCGCATGGAACAAGTGGAGGGGTTGCCTTCATTATCTGTAAATCCTAAACGAGAAAAACTAGGTCGTTACGGTTTAAGTGTGGTTCAACTACAAGATTGGGTTGCTGCAGCTATCGGTGGCGAATCTGCAGGCATTCTATATGAAGGCGATCGCCGTTTTGAACTGATTGTCCGTTTACCTGAGTTGCTTAGGCGAGATGTAGAAGGACTAAAATCATTGCCTGTTCCGCTTCCTAATGGTGATTATGTGCCTCTTGAAGAGGTTGCCACAATCAGCATCAAACCTTCCCCAGCTCAAATTAGTCGTGAAAATGGTAAGCGACGAGTTGTAGTGACGGCCAATGTGCGTGGGCGTGATTTAGGGAGTTTTGTCGCAGAAGTTCAAGAAAAAATACAATCACAAGCCGATATACTGCCAGGCTATTGGTTAGAGTATGGTGGTACTTTTGAGCAATTGGAGTCGGCCAGTAAGCGATTATCTATGGTAGTACCAATTACATTAATTGTAATTATTGCTATTCTGGTGATGGCATTTTCTTCTCTTAAAGACGCACTGATTATTTTCAGTGGTGTGCCGTTGTCATTAACGGGCGGCGTATTATTTCTGTATTTTAGAGAGATGCCTTTATCTATATCGGCAGGTATTGGTTTTATTGCCCTATCAGGTGTTGCGGTATTAAACGGTTTAGTCATGCTAGCTTTTATACGCGATCTCTGGCACGAAAAAGGTGACCTATTATTAGCTGTTACCGAAGGTGCAATGATTCGCTTGCGACCAGTACTGATGACTGCATTGGTTGCAAGCCTGGGTTTTGTGCCTATGGCATTGAATACTGGTATAGGCGCTGAAGTACAACGTCCCTTAGCCACTGTTGTTATTGGTGGCATTATTTCATCGACATTACTAACATTATTGGTATTACCGGTTTTGTATCACTGGCTGCATCGAAAAGAGAACGTTTGCATTTAGTAATCGAGAGGCTTAAAAGTAACAGCCTTCTTCGCTATAGAAATGTACGACACATTGAAGTAGCTGGACAGATGAAGAAGGCTGTTTTTTAATCTCGGCAACCTGTCTAAGTTTATTACTTTCTGGCCGTGAATATTTCTAATTTCAGTTATTATGAAATGAGCTTTCAAGTAATGTTTATTTAATTACAACAAAATTGTTGTAATTAAAACCCTCTATAAGTTTCTTATTTATATCATTACAGTAATGTGCCGTAACCGTGGTCATGAGAGCTTTCAGAAAAACCTACTAATGGAAAAAGAAAGATAATTAGACTAAAAATTAATGATTGAATTCGCATATTAATGCTCTTCTTGAATTACTCAATTGTTATATGAGTTGTTTTTTTGTACCTATAAATAGGCTTACCCAACGTGTTTTTTTTCAATGCGGGGAATAAGTAACCACCTTTTACTTTAAGTGTTATCACTACTGGTGAAGATATATTATTTTCCCAATGTCATCCATGAGTACCTGAAAAGATTGCGGTTAATGAGCCTCTAGACTTATTTTTCGTACTCACTTTAAAGCTATTCTAAGTCTATGTTTAAAGTGCTCTTAGCCTCACGAATAACACCCCAAGCAGAATGCATAACGATTATGGCAATGATCAAGCCAATAATAATGTCAGGTAACGGCGATGAGAACCAATAAACCAAGCCGGCTGCAATGAGCACACCGACGTTGTTAATCATATCGTTGCGCGTGCATACCCATGTGGCTCGCATATTGATGTCCCCGTCTCGATACGCCATTAACAAGAAGAAAGATATTGAATTGGCAATGAGCGCCAACACCCCAAACACCCCCATATTGAAGGCATCAGGTATATTGTTAGTGCTTAGTAGGTAGATTGGTTGTATTAAAATTCCTAAGCCCAATATCATCTGAAATATACCGCTAGTTAATGCCGCGCGACTCTTCCAATGAGTTGCACGCCCTAGGGCAAATAGCCCTAGAGCATACACCAAAGCATCGGCCAGCATATCTAATGAGTCCGCCATTAATGCGGTGGAGTGGCTTAGCATGCCAGCAATAAATTCAACGACAAACATCACCGCATTTATTAATAAAACTAAGATCAATACGCGTTTTTGTTGTTTCGTTGCCGCTTCTATTTTATCGCTGGAACAGCTATCACATCCGGCCATTTCTATTTCCTACCCTTCATTATGTTGCTTTGAGAAATACGCATATAACGCAGGTATTACCACCAACGTTAACAAGGTTGCTGAGAAAAGCCCGCCAACGACAACCGTTGCCAGTGGCTTCTGTACTTCTGAGCCAATCCCTGTCGCTAGTAACATTGGGATAAGCCCAAGAGCCGTGGTTGCGGCGGTAATGAGCACGGGTCGTAAACGTGACACAGCACCTTCAAACACGGCTTGTTCACAAGATAGCCCATCTTCAATGCGTTGATTAATGGCATTGATCATCACCACACCATTCAATACCGCAACACCAAACAAGGCAATAAAGCCAATTGAACCCGGTACAGACAAGTATTGGCCAGAGATAAATAATGCAACGATACCGCCAATCATTGCCAGTGGCACATTCAACATAATCAATAAGGATTGCCCGACAGAATTGAATGCAAAGTACAGCATTAAAAATATCATTCCCAGTGAAACGGGAACGACAATCATCAGCTTATCTTGTGCTCGCTTTTGGTTTTCAAACTGCCCACCAAACACAACGGTATAACCAGCGGGTAAATCAATCTCGTCATTGATTCGCTGATTTATTTCAGCTACAAGGCCACCCATATCACGGCCTTCAACATTGGATTGAATGACCACTCGTCGTTGCACATCATCTCGACGGATTTGTGGTGGACCTGATTCGATTTTCACCTCAGCTACATCAGCCAATTTAACCCATGCACCGTTTGGTGCTTGTAAGGTGATATTTTGAATGGCTTCTATGCTGTTGCGATAACCTGCATCCAAACGAACAGTAATATCATAACGTTCGTTGCCGTTAATGACTTGACCTGCTTCCATGCCACCAATGGCATTGGCGACTAGATCCATTACTTGCGCAACAGGAATGCCATAACGTGCTAATGAATCGCGATTAGGACGAATAGCCAATTGAGCTTCACCCGCAATTTGTTCCATTTCAACGCCGCGAGTACCCTCAATTTTGCGCACCAAGCCTTCTATTTTTTTACCGGTGCTTGCAAGCGTGGCTAAATCTGGGCCAAACAGCTTTATAGCTAATTGTGCTTTCACACCCGACAGTAACTCATCTACGCGAGTAGCAATGGGCTGTGAAAATGAGAATAGCAAACCAGGATGAACTGACATCTTTTCCTCCATCAATTTTTGTAATTCTTGACGGTTGGATGAGCTTGTCCATTCATCTACAGGTTTCAAGCCAACAAATATCTCAACGTTGGATACAGGTTCAGGATCACCGCCAATTTCAGCACGTCCAGCTCGACTGGAAACATATAGAACTTCAGGGAAGGTCATCAATTGTTCTTCAAGCTTCGCAGATACCCCTAATGAAGTTTCTAAGCTAGATGAAGGCGCTAGAGTAACCCGAATATTTAAGGTGCCTTCTTCCAATTCAGGCACAAACTCTGTTCCAAGAAAAGGCACTAAAGCGAGTGAGCCAATAAACAAGATGACGGCGCTAAAGACAATTTTACGAGGTGCACCTAAAGCCCGTGATAACAGCGGGCGGTACATATTGTCGAAAAAGGTAACAATTGGATTATCTTTTTCTTTAACCCCGTGACGGAACATGTATGTTGCCAGCGCAGGCACAATAATAAGCGCAACTAATAACGAAGCTAACATAGCCAATACAATTGAAATAGCCATTGGTTGGAACAACTTGCCTTCGACACCTTCCAACGTAAATAATGGTGCGAATACGATGATGATAATCATCACCGCAAAAAACACCGGCCTGCCGACTTCACGGGCAGCTATTAGAATTCGAAGCGAAATCCTATGATGGTCTTGAGCTACGTTATATGGATCGGGTGCACCTTCCGCTAGCACTGTTTGAGCGTATTGCTCGTGCTCCCTATCAGGCTTACTTAAATGACTGAAAACATTTTCCATCATCACAACCGAACCATCGACCATCATACCGATAGCTATGGCTAAACCACCTAACGACATCAGGTTCGCTGAAATACCCCAATAGGCCATAAACATGAGTGCTAAACCAACCGATATTGGCATTGAGATGAGCACCAAAAAAGCGGCACGGATGTTCATTAAAAACAGCATTAAGACAACAATAATCAATACGAATGCTTGTAATAATGCTGAGCTTACCGTCTTAACAGCTTGATTGACTAAGTCTGCTTGATCGTAAAAAGGTTCAATAGTCACACCGTCCGGTAATGCCGTTTGTATCGCGGGTAGCCTTGCCTTAATACCATCGATAGTCGCCTTTGTATTAGCGCCTAAGCGTTTCATTACGATCCCTGCTACTACTTCGCCCATTGCAACTGGGTTTCCTTTAACATCACGAGTCGACATAGTCACAGCGCCTTGACGAATTTCAGGGCCAAAATCGACTATTGCCACATCACTGACTCGTACTGATACGCCGTCAATATTTTTTAACGGAATATTACCGATGTCACGTAAACCCTCTTTGTCGCTTCGTACCCAGCCTACACCACGAATAATGAGTTGTTCCGCACCTCTGTCTAAATACCAGCCACCTGCATTACGGTTGTTTTCTTCAATAGCTTCAGCAATATCTTTAATGGTTAGTTTATAAGACAGTAATTTACTGGGATGTACTTGCACTTGGTACTGCCTAACTTCACCGCCGAATGATAAGACTTCGGTTACCCCACTAACAGGCATTAATAGCAGCTTGACCACCCAATCGTTTAGACTTCGCAAGGCAATAGCATCAAATTTTTCAGGATCGTCAGCACGCAAAATATATTGATATATTTGCCCAAGCCCTGAAGTATTTGGCCCCATTTCAGGGGTTCCAATACCATCTGGAATTTGCTCACGTGCCGATTGCAGGCGTTGAAAAATGAGTTGCCGGGCAAAATAGATGTCGGTTCCTTCCTTGAAAACGACAGTGATAACAGATAGCCCTGTTTTAGATATTGAGCGAACTTCTTCAACATCAGGTAAGGCATACATCACGGATTCGATAGGGAAGGTGATTAGTTGCTCGACTTCCTCCGAAGCAAGTCCACGAGCTTCAGTATTAATTTGTACTTGAACATTGGTTACGTCCGGAAAGGCATCAAGATTAAGTGAAGGTAATATTAATGTTCCGCCAACAAGAGTCGCCAGCAGTGAAAGCACTACCAGCAGACGATTATTAATACCGAGGTCAATAATTTTATTAAACATGGTTGTGGCCTCAATGGTTATGAATGTTAAAACCAGACTTTGCTAATTCTGATTGTAAAAAGAATGCACCATGAGTTACGACGCGAGTGCCTGCATCAATACCATCAATTACCGTCACTCCATTATTTGTTCGTAATACATTGATTTCTTTAGGCTCGAATTGGTTGTCTTCGTGCTCAACAAATACCATCCAATCGCCATCAGGGCTACGTAGAACCGCATCGGCAGGAACAGACAGTACTTTTTCTGCGTTATTTGCAGCAATGTTTACGTCAACAAAAACACCTGGGTGTAATACGTCATCAGGGTTTGCTACTTCGATACGAATACCAATAGTACGTGTGCTTTCATCCAAAGAATGATGACGTTGAATAACGGTTCCCTTTAATGTTTTTTTACCAAAAATGACATTGGCCATAGCTCCTATTTGCACGTCTGTAACTTGTTTTGCGGTTAGTCGAGTATTTACCCAAAGTTTCGTTTCATCACTAACTTTAAATAACATTTGACCTGCATTAACTACTTCACCCAATGTAAATTGATCCTGAATTACGGTGCCACTTTGCAACGCTAATAGTTGGAAGCGACCGTTGGCCAGTCTGGCATTACCCGCTTTTAAAATGGCCTCAACTTGTTGTTGGTTCATGCCATATGCCTGCACTTTTGCACGAGCCTGTTCATTGTTTACTTTGGCTTGTATGTATCGAGCCGCAGAAACTACTTTTTGTCCTAACTTTCGAACACGGGTCCATTCTCGAGCAGCTACTAAAAGGTCGCCCTGTGCCTGTGCCATTTCAACACTAGATAACGTGACTAATGGCTGCCCCGTAGACACTAAATCACCTAGTTTTGCATGTCTTTTAACAACCTGAGCATTAATGAGTGATACAGCCTGACTGGTTGCATAAGCATTTAGGGTTATTTCGCCTGGTGCACTAATGCTGAGGTCTATATTCGTTAACTGGAGGGGCGTAGTGGTTATGCCTGCTGCTTTTTGTTGAGCAGCTGTTAAATGAATTCCTTCCTCTTCTTCATGTGCATCACCGCCTTTTTCATGTTTTTTGCCGTCATTTTCATGCGTATCATGATCTTCTTCATGGGCATCACCGTCTTCTTCATGCGTATCATGATCTTCTTCAGTATGTGCGGTTTTGTGGTCATGGTCATCTTCTGATGCATGGATGGTTTGAGCACTTGATAGAGTTAAAAGAGTGATCAAAAAAATGGTATTAAACTTATTCATTATTATTCTCCACTGCCTAATTTCTTAGGGATGCTGTTTGTTTGTAGGCTACTTTGGGGGCTTATCCATTTAGCAATATCGCCAGAGGCAATGAGCCATTGCGTCCAAGACTGCCATAGTTGAGCGCGCTGCCTAATGACACTTTCTTCGGTATCAAGTGATTGTTTGAGTTGCACCAAATAGTCGGCTGTACTTAATTCACCTGCTTTCCATAGACGGCCTAACAGTTTTTCTTTTCGTAATAAATGCTGACCTCCGGTCGCTTTCCACTGAGCCCATGCTTGACGATTAACCTGAAGTGTTTGTTCTGCTGAAGTCAGTTGAGCGAGTAATGCTTGTCTCGTACTTGTTGCTTCATATTCACGCTGTATAAGCAGTAATTGGGCGGCTTCTACTTCAGCGCTTAAATTATTTCGTACAAACAGAGGCATTGAGAAACTAAGGCTCGTTAAATTATCGTTGCCTTCCTTACCTGCTTTTATTCCAATACTTGGGTTAGGGCGTTGTTCGCGCTGACGTAATTTAATTTCTGCACGCGCAATGTTCATTCGAGTAAGGGCAAGACGCATCTCTGGTAAGCGATCGAGTGTTTGATTCGAATCCTTTACCGGATATTCTGAGCTGGTAGGTATGTCACTCATTACTGGTAATGACATTAGTAAAGAGTTACTCCCGCTCCCTAATACCACGTAAAGATTCTGTTTATTGATAATTAACTCAGAACGAGCATCAGCTAACTCAAAATTCGCTTCGCTGCTTGCTAGTTGGGCTAGAGCCAGTTCAACTTCGGTAAGGTCTCCAGCTTGATAACGCTGTTTGGCAATACTGAAAAACTGTGACATCGAATTTGAACGTTTTTCAATTATTTTCAGCGTATCAATACTGGCTTGATATGTAACCAATGCTAATAAAACTTCAGCAGTTAATTTTTGCTGTGCAACAGTTAATTCGGTAAGGCTAAGCTGCAATTTGAAGTCGGCAAGATGTGTTTGCGCTAATCGTTTATCACCCCAGTCAATGGTCTGAGTGATGCCCGCTGTTTTTGTATCAACACCTGCTCGTTCATACTCAAATTCAAGTTCTGGGTTGAACAAAGGTTGATTGGCAGCACGAAGCTCAGCTGATGCCTTATCAGCAGAAGCTTGAGCTGCTTGTAATCTAGGGTGATGTTGTACAACTTGGTTTAGCCAACTCTCGAGTTTCTGTTGCTCGTTAGCGCCAACTGTTGAAGGTAACAATAAGGCACATGCAAAAAGGCTAATGACATTTAAAAATCTCATGGAAATTCCTATAAATAAAATAAAACATAGACGATCTAAATTAATGAATCGTGTAGGTATAGCCGGTTAGAACCGACAAAATTATTAGGAATTAGCTAAGGGGAGGACGTTGGAGCGGACTGGTTTGGTGTGATTGAAAAAGTGAGTTATATGTCAAGGTGTCACGTTTAGTCACGTGAGGCGAAATTTTTGTATAGAGACCAATCAAGCCTAACAAATGAGCGTCTGCATGACAGCAGTGATCATCATCTAGGTGGTTGTCTTGATCACTAGTTAGATCAATGCTGTGTAAATCAGCTTGTTGTGACATGGCCTGTTGGTGTTTCCCAGCAATATCATCATGGCTGTTCATTGCCCAAACGCTGCTATAGCTTAGCGAGCTAAGAATCAGTAATAGTATGGTTACGTGTTTAAGCACGATGAGGTTTTTTCGGAAACATTCTCGACAGTCTAACCTTTTGAATTATAGGTTGTCAAATTAGTGTTATTGCTAAACCAAATGGTTTGCTTGGGTCAGGCCTGAATATATTTATCTATATCTTGGTTATCTTTAATTAGTGTCGATGCTTTTCCATTGAGAAATTATTTTGCAGTTAAAAATGAAACCGAGTACTCAGTATGAAGCGTGTTTCATTAGCATTGTTTAGGTCGTTAACCATTCCACCCTCGATGACTACCTTTTGATGAATCCACTGCAAACCTAGGGTCAATTGATGAGTCACGGTATTATCTTCAGCCCAACGACCATTTAATTCCACCACCGTATTTAGCTCTGATGCGAAGCCCCAATTAGGCCGATCTACGGGAAATAATCGGTATTGCCATGACAGATCATAGCGGCCACTGTCGAGACGATTATCAATTCCTAGTTGATACAAAAAATCGACATCAATTTCATTACGGTTTTTGAAGTGTGTAAATACAAACCCCGCCTGAACTGCAGTATCCCTATCATTTTCAGTTGGCACAACAAGCCCTGCCAAAACACCAAAACGATCCGTGCCCATAAAACTATCGTTTTTCCAGGCAATATGGCGATACAAAACTGACACATCCCCTTGTCTATCTTTACCAGCTGGTGAAAGCCGATAAGGCAGGCCTAGTAATACAGTTTGGTTTGCACTTAAACCGTATGCCAGGCTAGTCGTAATGCTATCTATATCTGACTTCTTTGTATGTTCAAATGCTAGCCGCACCACTGCCCCGTCTTTTTCAACCGGTAATGCAACAAATGAGCGCAGCCCCATGCCATATACGG
>JARGOI010000192.1 GCA_029212275.1 Thalassolituus sp. | reverse complement strand
TGATGGCGCTGGTTGTGATTAAGTTTTCGCGTCGTTATCTGGCGGCGGATCCGGGATTTGGCCGCTACTTACGATGGTTGCTAGCGACTATCGCTGCGGTGGCTTTAGTCTTTATAAGCAATCACTTGTTGCTGTTTGCGGCGGGTTGGATTGCCATCAGTTTGTCACTGCATCAACTGTTAACGTTTTTTCCTGAACGTCCACGCGCTGCGTTGGCGGCTCATAAAAAATTCTTGTTGGCGCGCGTTGCAGAAGCCTCCTTGCTCGCTGCGTTTTATCTTCTTTGGCAACATCATGGCACCGCCAACATCGGCGATATCGTCGCGGCCTATCAAATGCCTGTCGCCCTTAGTTGGCAGGAGCAAACCGCTGCGGTTTTGATTGCTCTGACTGCTTTAATTAAATGTGCGCAGTTGCCGGTGCATGGTTGGCTGATTCAAGTGGTCGAAGCGCCAACGCCGGTATCGGCGTTGCTGCATGCGGGCATCATTAACCTGGGCGGTTTCTTGCTGATTTTATTCGCACCGTTGTTTTTGCAAGTGGCGGCAGCGCAGTGGTTAGTGTTGGTGGTGGCTGGTTTTACCACGGTGTTTGCGGCGCTGATCATGACCACGCGCATCAGTATCAAGGTTCGCTTGGCTTGGTCGACCAGTGCGCAGATGGGTTTAATGTTATTAGAATGTGCGCTTGGCTTAGTTGAATTGGCTCTGCTGCATTTACTTGCCCACTCGGCCTACAAAGCGCATGCGTTTCTTACCACTGGTTCGGAAGTGCAACAGCATATTCGCCAATCGCTGGTGTCTATTCCACAGCCAAATGGTCGCCAGTTTTGGCTCGCCTCAATGCCTGCTGTCATCATCACTGGCTGCGCTTGGCTGGCAACGCTACAGTTTTATGATGCGTCGCAGCCAATCAGTGCTTGGTTATTATTGGCGCTGGCGTTAACCGCCTTCATCTCGCTGCGCGGCCCCGCAGTTAGTTGGTTGACTGGTATTGTTGTCGCCGCCGGTATTGCCACTGCGTACACGATACTAAAAATCGTCTTACATCCTGTCGCTGGCACACTCAACCCCGCCCTGACGCCGAATATGTTCAGTGCGCCGGACCTTTGGGCTGTGGCCATGTTTGGTTTGTTGTTCTCTCTCTGGTGGCTACTGCGTTGGCGCTCTCAATGGCATTGGGTCAAGCGCTTGTCGGTAGCCTTGTTTGCTGGCTTGTATTTGGACGAATGGTTTACCCGCACCACCTTACGTTTACGACCTACGCGTTTGCCACGTCGTGCGAATCCTAAACAATCAGTGTTGGCCGTTAGCCACGAGGAGCAGGTGTTATGACAATCGACAATTCAACGCCTCAGAATGATGCACCTGATACCGAAAGCTCTAGGACCAAAACGCTCGAAAATAAGACGCCCGAAAATAAGACGCTGCAATACAAAGAACGTCTTGATGCGATAGAGGCCGCTGGTCGTCGCATTGCTCCAGTCTGGCCATTGGATCAGTCCATTGCAGTAAACCCATTATGGGAGCAGCGTCAGAGTGATATCACACAAGTGGCGGCGAGAGTAGAAGCCTTTGGTGGCGTGAGCTGCCTTATGCCGCGCGAATATTACGCTCGGCTGTGGCAGCGCAGCGTGATCAAAGAATCGCATCTTTGCGCCGCAGCAGCGGAGCTTGGTAGCGATGAAACACCCGCTTCTTTACTGCAGTCATTAAAGGCGTCTGCGGCAATTGAGCATTGGCTGAACGTATCTGATTGGCTCGATAGCACGACTGAACGTCAGCACGAAATGGCATGGCGGGATGAAATTACCCACCAGATCAGTCAGTTTTGCGCTTCTTATTTGCAAACGCCAGGTAACAGCGCTCATAAAGATTTATACAAGTCTTGGGTCGAGCAGGTACGCAGCGATCGCGGCATTGCCATCCTTATGGGTGAGCCGGGATTAACGCGTGCGTTTAAAGAGCTGCCAAACGACCCTAACGCGGTAATACTGGCCGCTCTCTCTGAGCTTGGTATTCAAAATTCTGAGCAGACCGAGGCGTATGCGCACTCTCTTTTGTTAGATATTAATGGCTGGGCTTCTTGGTTGGCCTACGAACGCTGGCAGGCTACTTTGGCTGGGCAAAGTGACGATGCCTTGCCACAGTTGATCGCCATTCGACTTGGCTGGGAACTGGCCCTGTGGCGGCATTGGCAGTTGCGTCATCCGCAGGCGAGCACGCGCTTGCAGAGCCAATGGTATGAGCAGTTGTCGAAGTCAGGATCGCTGATCGCTCGTCATCAACGCGCGCAAAAGCCCATGTGGGTGTGGCAACGCGCTGCCGAGCTAGTGCGTCAGCAAGAAGAACAATCTTTGCTGCGCCGAGCGCCATTGGCGATGTCGTCGCAGCCTGTTTTGCAAGCCGTATTTTGCATTGACGTGCGCTCCGAGGTAATCCGTCGGGCGTTGGAAGCACAAAGTCCAAAAATATCGACCTTAGGATTCGCAGGTTTCTTTGGCTTGCCTGCCGCTTATACGCCCATTGGCACAAAGCTTCAGCGGCCACAATTACCCGGTTTACTTGCACCCCAAATACGTGTGACCGAAGGTGGGCACAAAGCACAGGTGCTCGGTCATCAGCGTGCAGCGCATTACCAACGTCATGCGGCATGGCAGGATGTAAGTCGTGGTGCTTCGACAGCGTTCAGTATGGTTGAGTCCTTGGGACTGGGGTATGTGGGAAAACTTCTGAAGCGTACATTTGCATCGTCAAAGGATATGCATTCAGACGTTCATCCCGTCAATGACCTAGAAACCAGTGATCAATGGGACCTCTACAGTGATGAGCGCCCACTGACCCTGAGTGAAAAAGCGGATATTGCCGGTCAAATGCTCAAAGGATTAGGTCTAGGTTCAGGTCAGGGCCGGTTAGCACGCACGGTTCTCTTGGTTGGGCACGGCAGTCATAGCAGCAATAATCCACACGCGGCGGGATTAGATTGTGGAGCCTGCGGTGGACAAACGGGCGCGGTGAACGTGCAAGTCATGGCGCAGTTGCTCAACAATCAACTGGTACGCGCAGAGCTGTTTGAACGTGGTCAGAAGATTCCTGCTGCCACGCGTTTTGTCGCGGCGCTGCACAACACCACGACAGACCACATCACCTGCTATGGCAAATTGCCAGAGCTTGAGTCGGATGAACCCGCTAACGACATCCGCCAATGGTTGGATGATGCGACACTGCTCGCGCAGCGCGAGCGTGCTGTGGGCCTCGGCTTAGAGAAAACGGCGGCCTACAACCAGCCAGATCGCTTAGACCATGAAATATGCCAGCGCGCACATGATTGGTCCGAAGTGCGCCCAGAATGGGGGCTCGCTGGGAACAGTGCTTTCATCATTGCGCCACGCAATCGAACTCGGGGAATCAATTTTTCCGGGCGTGCTTTCCTGCACGAATATGACAGTGCCTGCGATAGCGATTTCAGTGTGCTCGAAAGCATCATGACGGCACCGATGATCGTGACACATTGGATCAATATGCAATACAACGCCTCGGTGACCGACCCTTTGAAATACGGCAGTGGCAATAAAGTACTGCATAACGTAGTGGGTGGAAACTTGGGCGTATTTGAAGGCAATGGTGGCGATTTACGGATCGGATTGCCGTTGCAGTCGGTGCATGATGGCCAGCGCTGGATGCACCCCCCGTTGCGCTTGAGTGTTTATATTCAAGCGCCTAAAGCGGCAATCGCCGACATTATTGATCGACACACCATGCTGCAGGAACTGGTACATAATCGTTGGCTTTACTTATTTGTTTTAAATGACGATGGCAGTGTGAATCGCTTTACACCAAACGGCTGGGAGGCAGTGACTCATGACGCATAAAGTCGAAAGGAGTATGACGCACCTAGAATGGCTAGAAGCAGAAGCCATTCATATCATCCGTGAAGTGGCGGCCGGGTTCGATAACCCGTGTATGTTTTACTCCATCGGTAAAGATTCCACTGTGATGCTGCATCTGGCGCGCAAGGCATTTTATCCCGGTAAAGTGCCCTTCCCGTTGCTGCATATTGACACCACGTGGGAGTTTGCTGAAATGGCCCGCTTCCGAGATCGTTTAGCGGTCGAACATGAGTTAGATATCTTAGTGCATGTGAATGAAGAGGCCTTGGAGATGGGCGTTCATCCGATTGAATCTGGCTCGGTGAAATACAACGACCAGATGAAAACCGTGGCCCTGAAACAAGCGGTGAATAAATACCAGTTTGATGCGGCATTAGGTGGTGCGCGTCGTGATGAAGAGAAATCGCGCGCCAAAGAGCGAGTGTTCTCGGTGCGCAGTGCCAACCACGTTTGGGACCCGAAAGCTCAGCGTCCCGAACTTTGGTCGCTCTACAACACCAAGATCAACAAAGGCGAATCCGTGCGCGTGTTCCCCCTGTCCAATTGGACCGAGCTGGATATCTGGCTGTATATCCTTAAAGAGAAGATCGACATTGTGCCGCTCTACTTTGCCGATGAGCGTCTGAGCTGGGTAGACGACAGTAGCGGACAAATACTCGCCCTCGATGATGAACGTATGCGGCCCTATTTATCGCCCAGCGAGCTGGAGTCATTGCAAACACGCTGGATTCGTTTCCGCACCTTGGGTTGTTATCCACAAACTGGCGCGGTCGAAAGTCGCGCCACCAGTGTTGAAGGCATTGTCGCCGAAATGCTCACCACCCGAACCAGTGAGCGTCAGGGTAGATTGCTGGATGCTGACCAAGTGGGTTCTATGGAAAAGAAAAAGCGCGAGGGGTATTTTTGAGGCAGAGGCGGTCGCTGGCAATATGAGCGTTTAAACATTCCTGAGCCATTCCACTTTATATCAAACGGTTTTGTCTATCATTTCTGGATAAATATGATAGACAAGGCCGTTTGTCGTTCAAGCGTTTTTATCAAAGAGCGTTGATGATCAGATTACGAGAAATATGATAGACAAACCATTTTTCTGCTCGGTGTAGCATAATTATCTAGAGAACGGCTTTATTTATACGATAGAAGAAGCCGTTGAAAGAAGGCACGAATTTTATTCATTTGAGCCGTTAATGAATCTTGTGCGGATTTGATGTAGAACTTTTTGAAGAGATTAATGGGTTCTTTTGGATTTTTATTTTTGTGTAATATTTTGCACTTAAATCCGTAGATATCTTGGTTTTGTGCTTTTTATTGCACTTATTTTGGTATGAGGGTAATAATAGTGCATTAAAATGCACTGTCGAGTGAGCCGATGGAAACCTTAACAGATCATTTGCAGGATAAAGATCTAGCGCCCCTGTCACGAGCTGAGCTGTTGGCTTTGGTCGAGCAATCTATCGTCTCAGGTCAGTTAACGTTGGGTGGTGCTGCCCGTATTTTACGCAAACATATTGCGTGCTTAAATCAGCATGAGTTTGCTGAATTATGTGGTGTATCACGCCGCACTTTGGCAGCCATTGAAATGGATGAAGGCAACCCGACGGTTAATTCGCTAAATCAGGTGTTTAAGTTGTTTGGTTTAGAGCTCGGCCTACAGCGGATTTATCGTA
>JARGOI010000191.1 GCA_029212275.1 Thalassolituus sp. | reverse complement strand
CTAAGTTGTTGTTGAGTAACAAAGAATCAGTATTGCGAATCATGTTAACCATAGGTACAAGGATTTGTCGGCGTAAAATAATATGATGACCAATTTGAAAAGTTAAAAAAACTAATATAGTGATAACCACATGTAATACAGTTTCGAAAATAAAGTCGTAGTAAGACTCGCTGATATCTCGATGAGCAAAGATCCATACACTTTTATTCTCAGGCAATAAACCTAACGCGCCTGGTATTTTATATAGTCCGTAAACCTGATTATTGACTCGTTTGAATTGAAATTGAAAATTGTTGGCGCTAAATCCCAGTTCACTTAATCGATACTCAGTAATTTTGTTGGCGCTAAGGTGGCGTACAAGCCACTGATCGTTAGTAAGAAGTTTTATGAACTCATAATTTTTAAAAAAATCTTCATTACTTACCGATGTGCTTAATTTAAGCTCTGAATATGTTTTTGATGGGAGTGTCTGGGTTTGAGTTTCGTAATTTACGCCAGAGAGGTCGATGTAAAGAATTTCTTTCCAGCGTGATTCAAATTGTGCCATGTGAAGTTGATAAACAAGGACACTGGTGACTAAAAACGATAGCAATAACATGCCAATTGACCAAGACACTAATGACTTAGACAGTGACAAGGGGTATTTCCTATTGGTTTTCAACGTAATTCCAAATCAAATAAAGGATCAAAGTTGCCTTCAGTTAAGTTAACCCTAGTAAATGTATCAGTGTTATTAAGTGGACCTGCCATCTCATCAACTCAGTGTCGTTAGTTTGATTCTTAAACTAATGTGTCGGAAATCTTAGCGAGTAAGATCATCCCCTATTCCATGAGCATGAATTAAGTGTAGCAGTGATTTATCAAAGCGAAATATCGAGAGAATCTAGATGATTTAGGACAGCTTTTACCCTTTTTACAGCCACAACTTAGCAATGTGAGACCTTTGGCTAATAGGCAGGCTCAGGCGAATGTGTATCCTTCATTGAAACGTACTGATAAAATTTTTGGTATTGGAATGAACAATAAAAATGAACAGCCCGAAAGTCGTTTTGAGCGTGTTTTTTATCGCTATTTAGCTTGGTTTCCTATCCTTGTCTTGCCCGTCTTGGTCTGGAATCTATATCTCGCAGGAGAGTTTGCACCAGCTGCTATTATCGCTTTGATCCATATAGTCTTGGTCTTTCGTTTTGTCAGCGTTAATCGGGTACCCGAGTGGTTTTCTAAGCCAAAGTAATCCTGCAAAAGTGGACAATCGACCGATTTCCTCTATTTTAGTACGGCATATATTGCAGCCGCTAATGAAGGAGTGTTTCATTGCAACTTAAATACGTGATAACGGTCACAAATTGACTAGCAGCGTATTGAACTAATGATAGTGCGCAATTCATGTGCAGCCATAATACGGATAACTTATGACGATTGATTGGAAACAGTACCCCCTTCAAGAGGGCTTTTTTGATGAGCTGATCAGCTCGCCAGGAAACGCCCGCCAGCCCGCCCGCCAACTCGCAAATTACCTAAGCAGTCTCAGTGAAGACGATATCGCATCGCGAAAGCTGGCCGCAGAGTCGACCATTCGAGATATGGGTGTGTCTTTTACTGTGTACACTGAAGAAGGTAACATCGATCGCGCTTGGCCATTCGATATTATTCCCCGGATCATTTCTAGCAATCAGTGGGACAAGGCTGCGGCAGGCTTGAAACAGCGCTTACAAGCGTTGAATCTGTTTATTGATGACCTCTACCATGACCAAAAGATCATCAAAGACGGGATTATTCCTGAATTTATTCTCAAGCAATCTAAAAACTACCGTAAAGAATGCGAAGGCATCAGTCCCCGTTTTGGTGTGTGGGCACACATTTGCGGAACCGATTTGGTGCGCGATCACAACGGCAGTTTCTTTGTGCTCGAAGATAACTTGCGCGTGCCCTCCGGTGTTTCTTACATGCTGGAAAACCGCTCAATTATGAAACGTGTTTTGCCAGAAGTGTTCGAAAAAGTGAATATCGCCCCTGTCGGTGATTACCCCGAGCATTTGTTTAACATGCTGGCGTCATTGTCGCCGCGCCAAGGCGAACGTCCAGTCATCGCCGTGTTGACGCCGGGCATCTATAATTCTGCCTATTTTGAACACGCTTTCTTAGCTCAGCGCATGGGTGCAGAGTTGGTAGAAGGCAGTGATTTGATGGTCGATAAAAACGACTGCGTTTATATGAAAACCATCGCTGGCCTTGAGCGAGTCGATGTTATTTATCGCCGCATTGACGATATGTTCTTAGACCCTGAAGTATTCGATCCCGATTCCGTTTTGGGCGTGCCAGGATTGATGCGCGCATGGAGTAAAGGCAATGTGGCTTTAGCCAATGCTCCCGGCGCTGGTGTTGCCGATGATAAAGTGGTGTATGCCTATGTGCCTGAAATTATTCGTTATTATCTTGGCGAAGAGCCGCTGATCGCCAACGTAGAGACCTTTTTGTGTTTCGACGATAAACAGCGCGAGTATGTATTAGCCAACCTAGATAAGTTAGTGGTAAAACCCGCCAACGAATCGGGCGGTTATGGCATGTTAGTGGGTCCTCATTCGACCAAAAAAGAACGCGAAACCTTCGCAGAATTAATCAAAGCGAATCCACGCAATTACATTGCACAACCAACGTTAGCGTTGTCGACCGCGCCTACCTTGATCAGTCGCAATAAAGTTGAACCTCGTCATTTGGATCTTCGTCCCTTTATTTTGCAGGGTAAAGATACTTACGTTACAACGGGTGGATTGACCCGTGTAGCAATGAAAAAAGGTTCCTTGGTGGTCAACTCCTCTCAAGGTGGTGGAAGTAAAGACACGTGGATTGTCGACACAACGGCGGGTAAGTCTTAATGTTATCGAAAGTTGCAGAACGAGTTTATTGGGCCGCGCGCTATCTTGAGCGTATCGAAAGTACTGCGCGATTAGTGAGTATTTACGACAAATTGTTGTTCGATTTGCCTAAACAAGTGAATTTGGGTTGGTATAACCTAATTGTGATCAACAGTCTCGAACAAGATTTTGCCGATCGTTATTCGAATCAAGATGAACGTAACGTAGTAAAATTTTTACTTGGTGACGAAACAAATCCGGGTTCAGTGGTATCATCGCTGCACGCCATTCGCGAAAACATTAGAACCACTCGCGATGTGGTGCCTGCCGAAACGTGGGAATTAGTGAACGAGCTAAGTTCGTACGTTACCGATCATTTGCAGCAAGGTATTAATCGCAGCGCACGTCACGAGTTTTTGGATTATGTCATCCAATCGTGTCAGCAAATTGAAGGTTTGCTTGGCAGTTGTATGCCGCGCGACGAAGGCTGGAAAATTTTGATGTTAGGGCAAAATATAGAGCGTGCGGACATGACGACGCGCAACTTGGATGCCGGCATCGCAGCTATTTTGCAAATTGAAGAAGATGACTACGCGGTTAATAGTCGTCAAACGATATGGGGCAACGTATTGCGTTCGTTGAACGCAGATCAGCCTTTCCGTCGTGCAATGCGCAGTTCGATCAGTGGCGAACCAGTGGTTAAATTTTTGACGTGTGATACCTATTTCCCACGATCAGTAGTGTACTGCCTTAGTGAAATGATTGAATCGGCAGAAGCTTTGCCGCATTCGAAGGATGTCATTAAAGCGATTAAAAAGGTTCACAAAAGCGTCATTGAATCGAGCGAGCATAAAGATTTTGGAGCGGAATACCGCGACGTGCTGAATGATCTTCAGGTCGCTATTCAGCAATTACATTTTGTTATCGGCCAAACTTGGTTTTTAACAGATCGATAGCATATATTTGAGGTCAACATGACGATTACCGTCGCAATACAGCACAACACCTACTACGAATTTGATCGGCCGATTAATTTATCGCCGCACGTAGTACGCCTGCGTCCAGCGCCTCACAGCCGTACGCCGATTAAAAGTTACAGTCTAAAAGTGTCTCCCACGGATCACTTTTTAAACTGGCAGCAAGATCCCTACGGAAACTTTAACGCGCGTTTGGTATTCCCTGAGAAGACCACACGTTTTGCTGTGGAAGTGGAAGTGATTGCCGATATGACGGTAATTAATCCTTTTGACTTCTTTATCGAAGACTACGCAGAAGAATTCCCCTTCAAATACAGCAAGCAATTGCGTAAAGAGCTAGAGCCTTATCTTCAGTGCACCAGTGAAGGTGAAGAGTTTACTAAGCTATTGGAAGGTATCGATCGTACGCCTAAGCGCACGATTGATTTTTTAGTAGGCGCCAACCAAGTGGTTCAAAACTTGGTCGAATACACCGTGCGTATGGAGCCGGGTGTGCAAACCCCCGAAGAAACATTAGAAAAAGCACTGGGTTCTTGTCGTGATTCTGCGTGGTTGTTGGTGCAATTGCTACGTCATTTAGGCTTGGCGGCCCGTTTTGCCTCGGGTTATCTGGTACAGCTGAAGTCGGACGAAAAATCCTTAGATGGTCCCTCTGGCCCTGAAGAAGATTTCACCGATTTGCACGCATGGTGTGAAGTATTTTTACCGGGTGCTGGCTGGGTCGGTATGGACCCAACCTCAGGTTTGTTTGCTTCTGAAGGTCACATTCCTTTGGCTTGTACGCCTGATCCTGTGTCTGCAGCACCGATTGAAGGCATGATGGATGAGTGTGAGGTTGAGTTTTCTTACAGCAACACGGTTAGCCGAATTCATGAAGATCCTCGTGTCACAAAGCCCTACACCGAAGCTGAGTGGGCTGATGTACTGGCATTGGGTAACAAGGTTGATGATTGCTTAACAGCCGACGATGTTCGTTTAACGATGGGTGGCGAACCAACGTTTGTATCTATCGATGACATGGAATCGGCGCAGTGGAATACTGCTGCACTTGGCGCCGATAAGCTCTCGTTAGCGAAAAAATTATTACTGCGCTTGCGCGACCATTTTGCGCCTAAAGGTTTACTCCATTATGGCCAAGGCAAATGGTATCCGGGTGAAGAAGTACCACGTTGGGCGCTGGGTTTATTTTGGCGTACGGACGGTAAAGCCCTGTGGCGTCGCCCTGAATTCTTAGCCCGAATCGATAAGAATTATGGCCATACCATCGAAGACGCAAAGCGTTTTTCAGAGCGCCTCATCGAATTGCTCAACGTGCCAGAACGATGTCTGCACCCTGCATTCGAAGATGGCTTGCACTATTTACAAGAAGAGCAAAATCTTCCTGTTGGCGTAGATGCGAAAATAGCCAAAGCAAAAGACAGTCTTGATCGTCGTCGTCTGGCTAAAGTACTAGAGCAAGGTTTGGATGTTCCCACCGCGTATGTGATTCCAGTTGAGTGGAATTACCACGGCGATTCTTGGCAGTCGAGCACTTGGGATTTTCGTCGTGGTCGTCTGACCTTAATTCCTGGTGATTCTCCTGTCGGCTTGCGTTTGCCGCTAGGCAGCCTGCCGCCTGCGAAAGAAGAAGATAATCTTGCGGACGGGGCAGATCCTTTCCGTGATATGGAACCCTTGCCAGTAGCTAAGCACGTTCTAAAAGCGGCACAAAAATCTGCTGAATTGAGCCGTAAGTTTAAGCAAGGCAAAAAGC
>JARGOI010000190.1 GCA_029212275.1 Thalassolituus sp. | reverse complement strand
GCAATTGCTGATGATGCTGCCAGCGAAAGCAATGCCGCACAAATTAAAGCTTTGCAAGAGCAGATCAATGCGTTGGCCGATACCCTAGATCAGCAAAGCGCCGCGTCTAGCAGTGTAAGTAATGGTGTTAGCATCGGTGGTTATGGCGAGATGCATCTGAATTTGAATAGCGGTACGGACAATGAAATCGACTTTCATCGCTTTGTATTGTTCTTTGGTAAAGAGTTTAACGAACGTACGCGTTTCTTTTCTGAGTTTGAACTAGAACACAGTTTGGCGGGTGACGGAAAGCCCGGAGAAGTCGAACTTGAACAAGCATACGTTGAGTACGACATTAAAAACTCATTGCAGGCCAAAGCGGGTTTGTTTCTGCTCCCCATCGGTATATTGAATGAAACCCACGAGCCAGAAACGTTTTATGGCGTAGAACGTAATAACGTAGAATCAAGAATTATTCCAACCACGTGGTGGGAAGGTGGTATCGCGCTTAATGGTGATATTATGCCGGGTTTGCGTTATGACGTTGCAGTTCATTCGGGTTTAGACATTGGTCAGATTGACGCGGACGGCGCTTTATCAGGATTAACCTCATTACGCAGTGGTCGTCAAAAAGTGGCCGAAGCCCCCGCAAATAAAGCCGCTTATACTGCACGTATCAAGTACACCGCCATTCCAGGGTTAGAGCTGGCTGCGTCTGTGCAATATCAAGACGATATATTACAAAGCCAAGGCGATCGCGAGCTGGGTGCGCAATTACTCGAAGCGCACGTGGTGTATCAGAACGGCGGGTTTGGTTTGCGCGCCTTGTATGCTCAGTGGGAGCTGGATTCGTTTGTCGATGATTTCATTGCGGGTGCTAGCGAACAAAACGGTTATTACATCGAGCCTTCTTACCGCTTTAACAATAAAGTGGGTGTGTTCTATCGCAACAGCCAGTGGGATACCGCTGCAGCTGACTCAAATGATTCTGAATTCAGCCAAAATGATGTGGGTGTCAATTACTGGTTGGCAGATACAGCGGTATTGAAAGCGGATTACTTCCGTCAAGAACAAGCTGGCGATTTGGTCGCATCGGGTTATAACTTGGGCGTAGGGTTTAGCTTCTAATTAAACGTTTTATGGGACTTCATATGAAGTTATGGCGCTCGGTGTTGGCAGTGATTGCGTTGGCGACCCTCTGTAATGTCGGCTTGGTGAAACAAGCGCATGCCAGTCAGTCGACCTATTTCAGCGTGTCGGATTTAATGTCCGACGTGTTTGGCAGTACACAGCCAAGCACGGGCGCCTTGTGGTTAACGCCAGAACGTAAAACGAATGCCGAGCAGCTATTAGGTTATACCCTCGACAAAGCACGCGTACGCTTTTGGTATCAAGGCGATACGCGCTTGTGGGTGTTGAGTGAGATAGGCAAAGAAAAGCCCATTACCTTTGGTATTGTCACGCAAAAAGGCATCATCCAGCGTATTGAAGTGATGGTGTTTCGTGAATCTCGTGGTGATGAAATTCGCTTGCCGCAGTACACCGCTCAATATAAAGGCAATAGCTTAACCTCGGACGGAAATTTAAGTCGAGACGTGGATGGTATTTCTGGGGCGACGTATTCCGTGCGCAGCATGAAAAAAGTAGCGAAACTGGCACTCTTGTTTGATACGTGGTCTTAAGGGAAATACAATCCCATTCCCCTAAGTTATTGTATTCATAACAACATGAACAATTCAGCATGAACAAGCCGCGTCACCGACCATTGCAAAGACAACCCCTAAAACAAAGACAACGTCGTTTTTTTATATATCGCTGGCATCGTCGCTTAGGGATTGCTGCTTCGTTACTGGTTATTCTGTTAGCGCTTACTGGCGTGGCGCTGAATCACACCGGCAGTTTTGGTCTTGCCAGCCACTATCCTCAATCGTCATTAATGCTGTGGCCTTACGCTTCGGTATTGCCTCAAGCCCAGCAGTTTGAATCCCCTCAAGGACTGTTAAAGGTGGTTGAGGAAAATTTGGAACTTAATGGCCAGCCATTGGTTGAATGCACACAGTTGTTGAATGTGGCGCAAATAAATTCGGGCTGGTGGGTTGCCTGTGCAGATCAATGGTATCAGTTTGATGCTCAATGGCAGTGGTTGGACTCTCTTGACCCTGCGTTGATCGGAGTCGACAGCGACGCAACGATCGCGGGTGAACAAGAAGCTTTATTGGTGAGCATCGAAAATGACTGGCAATTGGTGGATGCGCCGATGATGCAACTTCTTCCTCTGTCATCCCTGCCTACGTTAGATACTCAAGTATCAAAAGATAAGATCTCACCAATCGTGTTAAGCAAAATGCCAGGCGAAAACCGAGTCATTACTTGGCAACGCGTGGTATTGGATATTCATAGTGGCCGCTGGTTTGGATCTTTCTTCGGCGTTAACTGGGGTGTGTGGATGATGGACGCTGCCGCGCTGGTCTTATTGCTACTCGCACTGTCAGGTCTTTGGATGTGGCGGTCTAAAAAAAGATAAATGGACAACTCAATTATTGAGCGCTCAATTATAAGGATCGAGTCCATTGGCTTGATTAATTTGCTCTAAATCTTCCGACATCAATACTTCTTGGGCCGGCTTGCCAGGAATTGCATGACCACCACTGGCCCATTCACCCAAATCAATCAACTTGCAGCGCTCGCTGCAAAATGGACGAAATTGACTTTTCGGCGTCCACTCAACGGATGCCTGACAGGTTGGGCAATTTACTTTCATCGTGTCTTCCTTATCAGTGTCAGTTTAGGATATATCAACTACTTTGAAGTGCCAGCGCTAAGTAGCTTTTGTGCAATGTATCAAGCTGTCGGTATAAATGCAGTAAGTCAGTGCTGTTGTCGGCTATATCATCAGCACGGCGACAGCGTTCTGTACGCGGCATTTGTGCTGCAATAATTCGACGAATTTGAGCTTCATCATTGTTATCTCGACGACCTGCTCGTTCAATTTGCAAGGTTTCGGGTATATCGATGACTAGGTTGCGATCAGTGAGTTGATCTTGGCCGCTTTCAAATAACAGAGGGGAGGCCAATATGCCGTAAGGGCTGACGATATTTTGAATGCGGGCAATAATCGAATCGCGGACACGCGGATGTGTTTCAGATTCTAACCAGCGACGCTCTTGTTCATCAGCAAATACAACCTGTCGCAACCAAGCACGGTTCAGATTTCTATCGGGCCCAGTCACCTCGGGTCCATAGCGCCCAACGATGGCTTGCCAAGCAGGGGTGTCCGGCATCACCACGTCGCGGGCGACAATATCGGCATCAATGACTTCAATACCAAGTGTGGCAAAGTAATCACTGGCTGCCGATTTACCACTGCCAATACCGCCCGTTAGACCGATGACTAATGTCGAGTTGACCTTGTTAATGGTTGCAGGCTCGGATGAAGATTTGTTAGATGATGGCATAGAAATCGTATTGTGGTTGCGATGCTGATGGGATTATTGAAACACTAAACCCCAAAAAAATTAAAGACTAGCGCAGAGTCGTTATAGCGTAGACAAATACCATTGAATAATCTTATCCCCCCACAATGCCGATATCCAGCCCGCCATCGCTAAATAGGGGCCAAATGGAATAGGTAATTGACGATCACGCCCTAAAATAAGAATGCCCGCCAAGCCAACGATGGCGCCAACAATGCTCGACAACATTAAAATTAACGGCACATAGCTCAAACCAAACCAAGCGCCTAGGGCTGCGAGTAATTTAAAATCACCAAAGCCCATACCGTCTTTGCCGGTAAGCAGCTTAAAAATCCAGAAAAAGCTCCACAAAACCCCATAACCTGCAGCTGCGCCGTACACCGCTGAGGCAAGGTCGGTGAATATGCCTTGAGTGTTAATCAGTAATCCCAACCAGAGCAAACTGAGTGTCATGGTGTCGGGTAATATTTGATGATCGATATCGATGACTGACATAGCAACTAGAAACCATGTGAACACCAACAGTGCCGCCAGCGGCCAACCCCATGGAACAAACCAAACCACCACCGCGCTCAAAAGCGCCGTCACTAATTCGACAATGGGATAACGAAGACTAATTTTGTTGTCACAACCGGCACAGCGACCACGCAGCAATGCATAGCTTAGCAAGGGAATATTTTGCCAAGCTTTCACCTGCGCTTGGCAGTTGGGGCAATGTGATGCGGGTGTGACAAGGTTATAGGGCGAGTCTAACTTGCGTAATGCAGGATGATCGGGCAGCTCGGTGGCCATCTCGGCGCAGTCTTTTTTCCATCCCCGAAATAACATAATGGGATAGCGCAAAATAACCACATTCAAAAAGCTGCCGATGAGTAAGCTTAATATAACCACCACAACAATCAGCAATATTGGTGAGCTGGCAAGCAGCTCTAGGCCGGCGGTCATTAGACAATCTTACCCATTTCAAATACGGGTAAATACATAGCGATGATCATGCCACCGATGACAACGCCCAAAAACACCATGATCGCAGGTTCGAGAAGGGCAGTGAGGTTATCGACCGAGTTATCGACTTCGCTTTCATAGTAGTTTGCTGCCTTGTCGAGCATCGAGTCCAATGCGCCTGACTCTTCGCCAATGCTGGTCATTTGCACCACCATGTTTGGAAACAACTTAGTATTGCGCATGGCCATGTGCATTTGCTGCCCAGCGGAGACGTCATCGCGGACTTCGTATACGGCATCGCGATACACGGAGTTGCCTACCGCTCCGGCGACAGAATCAAGCGCATCCACCAAAGGTACCCCTGCAGCAAACGTCGTAGACAAAACACGCGCATAACGAGCAATAGCGGCTTGTCTTAGTAATTCCCCAATCACTGGCACTTTAAGCATTAAGGCCTGAAAGCGATCATGGAATTTGGGCGAATTTTTATTACCATAAATAATGGCAAAAACAATCGCCCCTACGATGGCAAGAAAGTATAAGTAATAAGCTTGCACGACGTTGGATAAATAAATAACAAATTGCGTCGGTGCGGGCAACTCTGCACCAAAGCTGCTAAACATGGTTTCGAAAGAGGGAATCACTTTAATTAATAAAATCAGTGTTACCACCACAGCAACAATCAAAGTCACTGCAGGATACATCAGCGCTTTCTTGATTTTCTTTTTTAACGCTTCAGTTTTTTCTTTATATACGGCAATCTTTTCCAGCATGGCTTCCAGTGCGCCAGCCTGTTCGCCTGATTCAACTAAGTTACATGTAAGGTCATCAAAGTGATTGGGGTGTTGACGTAAGGCTGCTGCAAAATCGTTACCCGAAGCAACCGAGTCTCTGATAGAGAAAATCATCTCTTTCATACTGGGGTTGTCGACGCCGTCGGCGACGATGTCGAACGACTGCACCAAAGGCACGCCCGCTTTTACCATAGTAGCCATTTGACGGGTGAAAAAGGTAATGTCTGCACTCTTAATGCGTTTTTTACCTGACCCAATGCTGAAGAGTGGCTTCGCTGCTTTACGAACTCGCTTTGGAGTAATGCCTTGCTTGCGCAATTGTGCTTTGACCATTGCGATGTTTTGGCTAGACATTTCTCCTTTAACGGTTTGACCGCGGCGATTACTGCCTTCCCAAGAGAAAGATGCTGTTGTTGTT
>JARGOI010000189.1:4455-5615 GCA_029212275.1 Thalassolituus sp. | reverse complement strand
TACTACGGCAGTTTAATTACTGATGGTATTGTAGCCCTCCCTTTCTGGAATGCCCTTGAAGCCGATGGAAGAATAGCGAACACCCTGCAGTTGTCGACTCCACAAGCCGAACCTTCTGTATTAGTGCCAGACTATGACATTCTTTCGAGTTCACAAAAAAATCAAAAAAATTCTGATTTATTACAAACTCTTAAAGATACAGATCAATATGATTTTGAGGCAAGATATCAATGGGGTGAAACTGGATTTGGATTCAGTTTGCCTGTGTACTACCAAAGTTTGGTAAGAGATTTATTAACCGGAAGTTCTATACCAAAATTCACTGGAAAAGAACTTAGTAAAGATTTCGTAGTGTTAGAGGCTAACGCTGGAATTAATTTTATCGAACCCGTGCGTACCAGTTTGAGTTTTGGTGCCAGTGCCGATTTCGATAAATTAAGTGAAATTAAATTCCAAATTGAGCTAGGTAAAGGTGAAGGTCTTAAAAAGGTAGATGATCTCCTTTTGAAAGTTAAGTTAATTGATCAACCATTGATAGAACCAACGTTTGGTATCGTTAATGACCAAGTAGAACGGGTGAATGAGTTTGCTGATCGCGGTATGGATACCTTATTAGAGAAAGCACTTTTAGAGGGAATTGAACAAGCAGGGAGTGCATTTGGTGACTCGGTCTTGGGTGGTGAAGACCCGATTGATAAAATGGCAGATACATTGGCTCAACTAAGAAGTTTTCCTGAGCGCATTAACAGCATATTTACTGATGTAATCATTAGTCCAACACAGACAGCACTAGAGCAAGTAAGTAATGATATAAGAGCTCCTTTAGCTAGTTTTATTACTGAAATCGAAAATAAGCCCGCTGGTGAGTTACTAGCGATAGATCAGCAAGAAAAATTACGTAACCTTCGTGCCCAGATTGCATCAGTCAAGCGTCAAGTAGAGCAACCTTTTAATCAACTTGAGCAAACCACGAGTGAAATCAATCGGCAAATTGATAAATTTTCTGATGTTATATTGGAGCTAAGACAAAGTTCGAACGATGTGAATTCGATTCTTGAAAATGTTATTTCCACGACTCAATCGGTTTGCGCTACAGAGGGACAGTTGGGTATAGAGGCAAATGGTTTCCTCGATGCAGGATTCAATGGCATCAATAATTT
>JARGOI010000189.1:0-4355 GCA_029212275.1 Thalassolituus sp. | reverse complement strand
CCATCAATACATTTCTTATTCTTCCATTGGATGTATTAGATTCTGAACTCGTTGCTATTACTGAAAGAATAGATAACTTATCGCGTTTGACTGGGGCAAGTATCGTTTCAGAAATCGAAGCAAATATCAGCTCTAAACTACCATTTCCTAACATAGATTGTTTGATACAGAGAACATCAAAACCAAATTGTACTGATTTCATATCGGCAATAAATGGTACTGTTTCTGTAATTTTACCATTCTTATCAGACGGTATTGCAAACATAGCTGACCAAAGTTTCCCTGAGCAAATACCCTTCATAAATTTGGATGCGCAAGATATTCGTGGCGTATTAGTAGGATTGGTGATGAATACCGAGCCCGTGAGTGAGTTGCGAGAAACACTCAACTCTAAACTGACTGAAATTACCCGCCAGTTACAAAACACTATTTTAGACTTAACAGACAAAGCCAATCTTGCGGTACAAACTGCGCTATCAAAAGTAGAAAACGACGCAAATGAAGCATTGGCTCAGGCAACCGCGCCATTAAAAGACATCCCAATGTCGAGTGCCTCTTTGGATGGATACGCTGTTATTGCAGGAGACGAACTGGAACGCGCACATATCGGGGCTGAATGGACCATGAAACCTTCCGGTGAAGGGGAGTCTGGCAACACCTTTGGCGCGGCTTTAGATATTGTGAGTTGGGCTGCAAATAATAAAGCGGCTGGATGTGGTGGACCCGAATCAGAAAGTAATCTTGACCTGACTATTTCTGCGTTAAATATTCCAGCCAATATTAGTGAATCTGAGCTGACATTAGAGAAAGTGTATTTAGGGTTTACGCTGGCTGGTATCTCACCTATTGGTTTGCATGGTGGTCTTCGTGCGAATGGAGAAATCAAATTTACTGAATTTCAAATTTATGATCCGGCATTTGCCGCAGGCTTAGGGTTAAAAGAAGTGTATCTCGGTGCAAAAGCCGGTGCAGTCTTCAGTGAAATACAAGCAGAAGTCGCCTTTTTAGCCGGTAAAACTTGTAATCAAGATGTTTTATTAGATCTAGACCCAGAAGTCGCACAATTCATTCCTATTCCAGAGACTGGTTTTACGGGTGCGTACGTACGAGGGGCAGCTTCGATTCCTGTGTACAGTAATGGTTGTCCATTAACCATTGGTGTATCAGCGGATATGGGGGCTTGGTTACTCGTTGGCTCACCTACATCCATCGGTGGTCTTGTCGGTGGTGGAGCATATGGCAAGGTTGCTTGTGTCGGCTCATTACGCGGACAAATTAAAGCGTTAGGTCAAATTAATACGGACGGTGATATGACATTTGTAGGTGAAGGCTTTGGCGTAGCAGGGGTCGGTTTATGTGAGCCAGTGAGTTGGACATCTGTTTCTCGTAGTCGAGGTGATTCTTGGTGCGCCACAGGTGATGCACGCTTTGTCGCGGGTTACGTGAATGGTTGGTCGGTATTCAATTTAGCCGTCAGTGCGGTTCATTAATAGGATGAATGAAATGATTAACATCGGAAAGTTACTGCGTAATTTAACTGTGCTATTTATGCTAACTGCATCAATGGTGACACGAGCAGAAATCCAATTTTATTTCGTAGCCAAATTTTCACCGTTGGGTTCGATGACACAGCTGAATGGATCGCCACAAAGAGTATTTTTGCGTTGGGATGTCTTGGAAGGAGATATTCCGGACGACATTACTAGTTTTACTCTTTATCGTGATAACCAGATTTTAGCTGAGAACATTCCAGCACGAGGCACCATGTCTGCTTCGGAAATACGAGCTTTATATCAAGGAACCCTTCAGCAACGGCGCTTGATTGAAACTGTGTCTGCACTTAAAGAAGAAGCGCTGCTCGATCCCGAAATATCAGATTTTTCCACAAATCAATTTGCTGACATTATTTATCAACGTCTAAGAAATGATTCTTTTTGGGCCGCAATGGCCTCTCGTCAAGATTTCAATCTTGCTGTGGCACGCTATCGAGGGTTTTACGATAACCCTGGTGTGGGCAAGTTTGAATATGAATTAACAGCGAAAAATGCTGCACAGGAAGAAAAGCGAGTAGGTTTTGCAGTTGTCGATACTACGAATCGTACCGAACTTTTACCGAATTCAGATTTTCGTCAAATACTTCAGAGTGCATGCGATGAGCCTGACTTTAAAGATCATTACAGTGTGGCGTTAAATTGGCAAAAGCCAAATACAGTAAGTATTGCAGATGAGTTCGCGCATAATTTATTTGTCGCTGGGTTTGATTTATATCGAAGCAAAGAAAATCTTGAAGCTGCAACTATTACCGCTCCAGAAAGAAACTTAGCTAATGAAGCATCTTTACTCGGTTTTGATTCGCGAGGACAAGTCGCATTTTCAGATTTAGAGCGCGTTAATGATGTATTGATATTAAGTCAACCCGATACTGATGACACGCCTGAATGGCTAGAAACTCAAGAGTCGTTAAAGCTTGCCGGTGTTCAACCAGGAGATCGTCGAGCATATTATCTTGTGCCAAGAGATTTTACAGGAAACTTTGGTCAAACCTTAGCAACGATAGTAACCATTCGCGATATGGCCCGTCCACCTGCTCCGTGGAATGTGAAAACATTTTTGGATGAAGATAAACAAGAAGTGTTGCTCAGTTTCCCAGCGATTACGACCACTTCTTACTTACAAACAAAGGGAACTGACATGGCTTTATGCCAAGCCTCTGAATCCAATAATACCAACACATTGGAGTATGTCCCCTTAGGAGAAAACTGTACTACGCATCCAACTACCCGAGTAGCGACCGAAGTCAGTGAATATTTACTGTATCGCTTT
The DNA here is from genome assembly GCA_029212275.1 of Thalassolituus sp. Taxonomy (GTDB): domain Bacteria; phylum Pseudomonadota; class Gammaproteobacteria; order Pseudomonadales; family Oceanobacteraceae; genus Thalassolituus. The sequence goes on along the minus strand of JARGOI010000189.1, from coordinate 1,532 downwards.
GAAAATTTTAACAGCGATGAAGATGGAAATTATATTGGTGCTAGCAGTTATTCAGACAGTGATGGCGATGGCTATGGCGATGCCCAAGAACGTTTAACGAACGAACAATGTCTGCCTAGTTTATCGCCAGGAGGTCAACTGATTGGTGAATTTAAAGCGCCAGGTAATAACGGAGTCTCAATTAATGGAGATAAACTGAATGTTGAGTTAATTGACGAAACGCCAGCGCAAAATAAAAGCACGGTATATTGGTATCGTGTTGCTGCTCGCACCCCAAGTGGACGACTTAGCTTATTGGGTGAACCTATACGTGTTAACTTTCCCGATAGAAGTTTGCCTGAAAAACCCATCGTCAAGGTTACTTATCAAGAAAATAATGCGCTTTTAGGCTGCAGTGTTAACGATCAACCCAATCCTGATAATAACACTTACCAAGTAAAACTGGGCTCACCATTGCGCCAAGATTTACTAGTCATGCGCTGTAACGACGTAGAAAATACTCAGAGAGTAGTTAATGCAAACAGCAATGTCTGCTCTATTAAAGAAAGCTTATGTGGTGCTGGTAGTTCCGCAACATTAACAGTCGATGTCAAACCGGGATTAGAGCGGTGCCAAATTCCTATAGCACTAGATGATTGCAATACGAATAGAAAATTTAACAAAGACTTTGTGGTTACTCCAACGTTTGGTACAGAAACTAGACCTGCACTGGGTTTTGTTCCCAATGTAGCAGAAATTGAAAGTTCAGAGGTCGAGCCGGATACCTGCCTCTCATTATTTCAACGTATTGGAAGTTCTTATACTCGGGTAGCGAGTAATTGCGGAGAAGAAAGTACAAAACTCGTTTTTGAAATCAATCAGCCATTTTGTGGCTATGTGGTTGCTCAAGATAAAAATAATAATATCTCCCCTGTAACATCCATTCCTTGCGTCAACCCGGCTCAAGCCATGACCGACAAACCCTTAACGCCCAAAATTGGATCGTTATTACTGTCAGATTTTGATGCGCGTATTCGCTGGGCAAACCCTAACCAAAAAATGTCTCTTAACGAAGTTGAGGTTGTGCGAACTAAACCAGCAGGCTTGGCTCCCATTCGTCTAACAACAGGATTTCCTGATGCTGGTGATCAGCAACTGAATACAGAGATTCCAGCAATGGCTTTTGCGCAAGAAGAATGGTGCGTAAGAGTAAGAGCGTACGGAATTTCACCAGAAAATACGGTGCCATTATTATCAGAATGGAGTCCTTTCCTATGTGAAAATCGAGATCAAACGCAGCCGACACCTTGGTTGCCGTGGCCCACAGAGCAGAAAGTCACTGTTGGCTTACCATTAACGGTAGTTGAAAACGACGAATTTATTAATAGAAATGCAGGTTTACTCTCTGCCGGATTAAATATACCACTATTAACACTGACTAAACCCGATGGATGCTTTATTGGATTGAGCACAGTAGGAAATACGGTTTTACCCAATCCTTTTCCAGAATTAACTGAAGATAAAACTTGGTTAGATATTGTCTGTGATCCAAA
>JARGOI010000188.1:4511-5654 GCA_029212275.1 Thalassolituus sp. | reverse complement strand
CCGGTACCAAAATCATCAATGGATACTTTTACGCCTTGACTACGCAATTGCATAATCACGTTGCGAATATTTTCAACGTCGTCCGCGAAGACATTTTCCGTCATTTCGACTTCAAGTCGTTCTGGTGATAAACCTGTGTCTTCGAGTATTGCAAACACTTCATTGGCAAAATCGGGATCTCTTAGCTGCATAACTGAGATATTTACCGAAACCCGAATATCCGAATCGGGACAGTATTTCAGTATCATTTCGCACGCACGTCGCATTACCCAAGCGCCCAGTAATGGCATCATCCCGTACTCTTCCGCTAAAGGTATGAAGATACCAGGGCTCATCGACTTTCCACTTTCTTGTGGCCATCGAGCCAAGGCCTCAAATCCCTTAATTCGTCCATCCTCAACACTAATGAAGGGCTGAAAGGCAACCTCAATAGTACGATCTTCAATCGCTAAGCGTAACGCCTGAGCTAAGCGCAAACGTTCGGCGGCTTCCTTTCCCCAGTTATCATTATAAATAGATACGTCGTCTTTCATGTACTTAGCGCGATAAACCGCAATATCAGCATGTTCGAGTAATTCATCTGCACTGGTACCGTGTTCTGGACATACCGATATACCGATGCTCGCCCCTACAATAACTGGGCCATTTTCTAACTGTATCGGTCCTCGTATTGAATTGATTAGCCTACTTGAAAATTCATGAATATCTTCATAAGAAGTAATGGAAGGCTGAAAAATTACAAACTCATCTCCGCCCCAACGAGCACAAATTCGGCTGTCACCACAAGCATCACTAATGCGTTGAGAAGTGACACGCAAAACATGATCACCAGCAAAGTGGCCTAATCCATCATTAATTTCTTTAAACCGATTTAGATCCAGCATGTACACCGCAAAACCTAACTTCTCGCGGTTATAGCTTGCGAGTGCATTTTTAACTACTACAGAAAACCGATATCGATTGCCCAAACCGGTCAACATATCGTGATCGGCCTGATATTTTAATTCACGCGTGCGCTCATGAATTTGAGCTTCTAAAGATTGATTAACTTCGGTTAATCGATGACGAGCGCTGGTAAGATCAACGTTTAATTGTTCCATTCTAGTGGCGCGATATTCCGCGAGTTTCTGAATTAATGTGCCT
>JARGOI010000188.1:0-4411 GCA_029212275.1 Thalassolituus sp. | reverse complement strand
AAAAGTGTAAATGGTAAAAAATGTGCGAATACAGACGCAATAAAAAGACAAATGACGATGATCCGCGTTTCCGCATCCAAACTTACTAAAATGAACATTGCAACAATACTCCACACCAACACAAGGAAGAGTATTCTTCGCGTTAAAGTGAGTACCATTGATTTTTGTTTTTGAATATCGAGAGGTTTGGATTTTATGTACTCATAGCAGGTTCGCATAGGTAGAATATACAAAAGCATACTAATAAGAGCGTATCCCCAATAATCAGACATACCTCGAAGGTAAACCAGCACAATTGCAGCGGAAGTACAAACTAAGCCAAGAGTAAGTCCCATAAGAGAACGAATCATCAATAGCGAAGTTCTTTCTGCATGAAATTCGTCAGTTTTGGCAATAACCTTAGGTAAGAAACCAGTACTTTTCATAAATCGTATTTACCTTGATAACTACCCAGAACCACTGAAAAAGTTACTGACATTGACACTCCCTCAAAAACATTTGATGACGTCTTATGTAAATATGTCTGCAAAGGGACGACTAAACACAATTAGCAAATCAAGAAAATTTATCTTTGCTCTTACTTATAGTAGTTCAATCAAAGGATTAATTTGTATACTGGCTTAAAATTCTTATTATTATTGATAAATTCTGTAACTGTGCAGCCTATTGACAGTAAAGACTCTAGTAGATGGCTTAATTATGCGATTGGATGAGGTCAAACTTAGGAGACACCAGAACAATACCGATAGAATCTAACATGGAATTCACAAGATGAATGCTAGAAGAATGAATCTTATAAATTGGAACTGCTGTTAGCATAATTATCAGAATTTTCAAGATTCATTAGGCTTGTTTTGTGCTTGAATTATGACAAGTTCAAATCATGCATTTCCGCAGTCGAATAAACTTTTCTAGAGAAATGGGCTAAATTTACTTCACTACATCGCCGTTTTCTGCATATACATCTGCCAACAATTCCGAGAGCTTCTGACGCCCCTTAAATAGAGTTAAGTGGTCGGCATCAAAAAAGTCTGTGACCGAAAAGTAAGGCTCAATACTTAAATCCACCAAATTTACCCCTGTTTCATGCTGAATGGTGGCAAGCGCGTCTTTTAAGTTGGCTTTACCTAGGGCAGACAAGTGAATGATGTCTTGATTGCGCGGCATCAACAACAAATCAACACGCTTTGCGACTTTCTGCGCGTGCTTAATGGCACCAATAAAGTGCTGCAGCATGGCAGGATCAATGTTTAAATCTTCCATATCACAACAAGCCAAACGCTGCTGGCGAGAAGCTTCCATACGACTAGGGTGTTGCATTTTAGCCATGACCTCGGCGGCCAGCGCCATAGCCTTTGGACTTGCACTCGGTGGCAGTCCACCACGATTCTCGACATACCAACCGCCGGGGGGATGTGCTTGCGGCCATTCAGACATCAACATGTGATACAAATCCCACCCCATATCCCCCATGGGTTCGGCGTCATTATCATTGGCTTCCGACTGAATACGCTGCATATTGCGCAATGGCGTCGCCAAAAGATTAGTTACCGCTTCGGCGGGTACACCATTTCGAATATAACGAGTATTGAATAAGGCAATGGCTTCTTCGTGATCTGTTTTCGCCACCTCAATAAAATCGCGCCAATCACCTAAAATAGCGTGCGCGGCATGATTTAACTGACCTGTTTGAACGGCTCTAGTGGTTGTTGCCTGAAACGGTGAAAACTCAAAAATAACCAAATCAACGGTACCCGTAGTATCTTTGTAGATTTGCTCGAAACGACGAGCAAAGCGCTCGTGAATGATCGGATCCGCGTTACCATAGCCAAAATTATACGACCTAGTATGAATGCCTTTACTACTCAAACGCTGATCAAATATTTCTGGTGAAAAACCAAACTCAATCAAAGAGGAACCAAACACATAAACTACAGTATCGTCAGAATCCGGAGGAAGCCTTAACGCACTATCCAACGCATTTGCTGAGGTTTCTATACGCTGCAAACTGAAAGGATTAGGAAAGGCTTCGCGCAGTTGCGATACCGCAAAAATTACCACTAACAAGCCAGCCAATAGTGCTGAACCACCAAAAAGTATCGTCCATAGCGCTATTTTACGACGCTCTTTAACTCGACGAGGATCATTAGGATCTGAATGGTTAATACGCATGTCAGAACTGGAAGTAGATAAAGTCATGACCAGGGTCTCCTACAACCAAAAATAGACTAAAACCAATCACCAAAATTGGCCACATTAACCAGCTGCGTTGCTCAAGTGCCGGTCCGAAGCGAATATTCAACCAATCAATCAAGTGCATAAAAATCAATCCAGCAACGACCAAACCTAAGATAATTGTGCTGCCTGCACTTGCCTCGATTCCGGATGGTATATGCATTTGCGCTAACATCGTCCATGCATTGTCGAAACCTGTCGCACGGAAGAATACCCAACCAATGACCACCAAATAGAAGGTCACTAATACTTTTAAAGCACGTACCAGCCAGTTGTTATGTGTATCCACCCAACGGCCTAGCGCCGAGTAGGTTAACCAGTGAGTTATGCTAATGATTAGGCCGTGCCATGCGCCCCAAACCACAAAAGTCCAGGCCGCACCATGCCACAAGCCACCTAATAACATCGTAATAAAGACGTTACGAGTCCGATTACCATTACGGTTACCACCCACAGATATGTACAAATAATCGCGTAGCCAGCTCGATAAAGAAATATGCCATCGTCGCCAAAAATCCACTGGGGAGCTAGAAAAATATGGCAAATTAAAGTTTTTAGGTATGTGAAAACCAATTAACAACGCAATGCCGATAGCAATATCAGTATAACCACTAAAATCACCATAAATTTGTGCTGTGAATGCTAAGGCCCCTGTCCATGCATCCAAGCTACTAATGGGTATATTCGAGTCGAATGCTGCAGAGGCTGGACCAGCCATCATATCCGCCATGGTCTTTTTAACTAATCCCAGCATGATCAACATTAACCCATTACGAATATTCGCTATGGTTGGAATTGGTAAATTGTCCAGCTGCGGCAAAATGTGTTTTGCACGAAGAATGGGACCCGCAACCAATTGCGGGAAAAATGACAGTGCTGACAAGAAAGTTAAAAAACCACGATGAGCTTTCATATCCCCACGATACACGTCGATCGTGTAACTCATACTCTGAAAAGTATAGAAGGAAATACCGACAGGCAAGATAATGCTTAGTGTCGAAATATGTGCATCAATACCAAACAAACCAACAAAATCTTGAGTACTTTGTAAAACAAAGTTGCTGTACTTAAAGATACCTAAAACCGATAAATTGATAAAAATACTAAGCATTAACCAGCGTTTCTTTTTTACTGGGTCGTGCATATTACGTTCGACACAACCCGCAATCACATAATCGGACAACGCACTAAATACCAGCAAAGGTATGAAAGCGTAGTTCCATGCACCATAAAAGATCAGACTGCTTGCTAGCAACAACCAAACCTGCTTCTTATGATTTGAAAATACAAAATTGTACAGGACAAAAAATATGGCAAAAAACCAAAAGAACTGCGGTGTATTAAATAGCATTAATTATTATTCTATAAGTTATTGGGTCTTAATCAGTGAAAGGAATCGACCAGTACACATAGGATACGAACACGTAACCACGCAATCACTGAATTCAGAATGATATATCATTGCTTCAGATAAAAGAAGTGAGATGTAATTTTGCGACAAATAGCAGAAGATGGTGGCGCGAATAGTCCTAAATATGAAGTATGCTTTACCCAGAAACAGTATCGTTATGCATTGATAATTTTTACAAAACTCTTAAGAAATTGTTAAGAAAACATCATTCATACTCTTTTATAAATGCTGTAAAAGTTCAGATAACTTTAATTTAATTAGATCTTTTATACTTTGAAAGAGAAATAAATAACTTGAGTTTTCATAAGTCTGCCGTTATACCACCGTTTATATAAGCGATTATTATTGAAATTTAACTTTCAATAATACTAAGATTGGTTATACATTATATACTTGTTTATTTCGGGAAAATTAAAAACAATTAAAATATTATGAAAAGTATCTTGGTAGCACACAAACTTACGTAATTTTTTATATAAATATTTAAAGAGCATCAAAATATGTTCAATTACTCGACTGGCAGCAGAATCCAACCTTTGGTTTATTTTATACTACACTGTTTATATTGAATGCATTTTAAGTATTACTACTAAAAATTATTTCTAATCTTTTTTGTCAATGGTAATTTCAATCAACTTACTACTACCCGCGAACCACTTCTGAAGATACAACGAACCTATGATCGGGGCTGTACCTTCTTCGGGGACTTCTAGATAACGAACACTGTTTTTAGTTTCTTTCTCGTATTCGAATTTTACAACTTTC
>JARGOI010000187.1:284-5662 GCA_029212275.1 Thalassolituus sp. | reverse complement strand
CTAATGGCCACCGTAAATGATGCAGCAGTGCAGTGACAGTGCATGCTCTTATCCGGGGCGGTCCGACGTTTCGGGATCTGCATAAACGACGATCACTGAAATACCAATGAGGCCCTGGTCAATAAGTGCCTTGGCTCTGAGAGGTCATCGTCCTCAGAGAGCGAACAGATGAAACACTGATAGCGTTTTCGGAAGTAACTATGTAGATGATTATAATTCGGTGGCGGGATACTACGATATATATCAGTTTGACTATGAATGGGGATCGTTTAATTTTATTCCTGATATATATTCTAAGTTCAACCAACATCTAGGGTGTCCAACCACCACTTTTCACCCCGCCTCTGAAATGGGACCTATTCCTGAATTCCAGTTCGCTGTAGGAGTGTTTGGAGAGCTGATTGTTTCTCAAAAATTTTTCGATGATTCTATAGAAAACTTTATGTGCCCTTGGGGTAATATTCAGTAAGCGCCGTATAAACCACACCCTACAAAGTTAACAGCAAAGCCATTACGTTCCTCCAGTCACCCTTAGGAGGAATCCATGAAAAAACGTACCAAAGCCCAATGGCTGGAACTCATCCAGCAACAACAAGCCAGCGGTCAAACCCAAGCTCAATTCTGCCGAGAGCATGGCGTTTGCCCTCGGTATTTCAGTCTACGCAAAAAGCAGCTAAGCCAACCAGAAAAAGCAAAGCCCTTCGTTCAAGCAAAGCGAGATCTGCCTGTCGGTAATGGCCGGTTTCTGACGCTACGTACGGCAACAACCGAACTCGTTCTTCATCAAGCCTTATCTCCGCAAGAGATTGCTCTATTGGTGAAGGCCTTAGCATGATTGGCTGGCATACGGATGTGGAGATTTATCTTCATCGTCAGCCCGTGGACTTCCGCAAAGCCATCAATGGCCTGAGCGTCATCGTGGAAGAACAAATGCAGCTTTCACCGTTTGATCCAGCTCTGTTCGTATTTTGCAATAAAGCCCGCGATAAACTCAAAGTTTTATACTGGGATCAAACCGGTTTTGCCCTATGGCATAAGCGATTGGAGAAAGCCAAATTCAAATGGCCGCGCAAAAGCAAAGAAGATATTGTCACCTTAAGCCACGAACAATGGCTTTGGTTATTGCGGGGCCTGGATATCAGTCGTTTAGAGCCCCACCCAGAGCTGTATTTTTCTCACGCATAATAAGCCTTAGTTTGTTAGAATAGCGGCATGTCCAATGTCGCTGATCTTCACCAGGAAAACGAGCACTTAAAAGCTCAGATCCATTCCCAACAACATTACATTAAACAGCTGGAAGAAGCGTTATTAAAAGCGCGCCAGCAGCGCTTTGGTGCGTCCAGTGAAAAACAGTCACCCGATCAGATTACGCTATTTAATGAAGCTGAAACCGATTTAGTTGAAAGCGACGAAATTGAAGAGAAAGAACACACCACAACGGTTCAGTCTCACACTCGTAAAAAGCGTCAGCGAATTGCTATCCCCGACAATATTGAACGGGAAGATATCACCTACGACCTGACTGATTCGGAAAAGGTTTGCCCACTCGATGGCACAACCCTAAAGCCCATTGGCGAAGACACCCACGAGCAACTGGATATTATCCCTGCCAAACTCAAAGCCATTCGCCACATTCGTAAAAAATACGCCTGCCCTTGCTGTGAGCAATATGTGGTCACAGCGAAAAAGCCAAAGCAACCCATTGAAAAGAGCATTGCCAGCCCAGGCTTACTGGCCTATATCGCCACCAACAAATATTGCGATGCCTTACCGCTGTATCGACAAACCGAATTATTTAAGCGTATCGGTATTGATTTCAATCGCACCCAGTTAGCCAGCTGGATGATTAAAACAGGCGAACTGATACAACCCTTGATCAACCTCATGCAAGACCACATACGCCAACAGAGCGTGATGCATTTGGATGAAACCACGGTTCAGGTATTGAAAGAACAGAACAAAACGGCTCAAAGTAAAAGCTACATGTGGGTGATGGCCTGTTATGGGCAACAACCTGCTGTACTTTACCATTATGCCCCTAGTCGCAGCGGTGTGGTGGCCGAAAACTTGTTACAAGGCACACCCCCTAATACCGCTGTGATAGTGGATGGCTATGAGGGCTACCAAAAAGCCTGCGATACGCAAAAGCTCAAGAGATTGGGATGCTGGGCACATGCAAGGCGTCGATTTGTCAACGTGCAGAAGCTCACACAGGGCAATAAAAAACAGAAAGGCAAAAACAAAGTCGGAAAAGCCGATCAAGCCTTAGCGTTCATACAAAAACTGTATGCCGTTGAGCGTCAGATCAAAGACAAACCCATTGATGAACGTTATCAAATACGACAAGCTCAATCCAAACCTGTCGTTGAAAAATTGCGACAGTGGCTGGATAAAAACCTACCGCATACACCACCCAAGGTAGAGCTCGGTAAAGCGATGTCGTATTTACATGAGCAATGGCCGCGCTTGATTGGCTACCTGGAGAATGGGGCTTACCCCATTGATAACAACCCAGTAGAAAATTCAATCCGACCGTTTACCGTGGGAAGGAAAAATTGGCTGTTTTCTAACAGTCAGGCTGGTGCCCACGCCAGTGCCAACCTTTACAGCTTGATTGAAACCGCAAAGGCGAATGATCATAATCCGTATGAGTATCTGAAAGAGGTTTTTGCCAAGCTCCCCAATGCTGATCAGGTGGAAGAGATTGAAAATCTCTTACCTTGGCAGGTTGAGCTAACCTCAGAAATGATCCCTGGCTAGGGTGTGGTTTATACGGCGCTTACTCCGGACAGGCCTGAACGCTGATATTGCTCAATGAGTTCTGCCCAGGCTGGGGCTGATCGACGACTGTATTTCTGGCTTGGCATTGCTTCGACTCCTTCAGTAATTAGAGGGAGTTAGCCTATCGCGCGGCATTGGATCGGTGAATAACGGTGTAGAATGAGCGGTTACTGAGTTCCAGCCATTGGGCTTTGGTACGTTTTTTCATGGATTCCTCCTAAGGGTGACTGGAGGAACGTAATGGCTTTGCTGTTAACTTTGTAGGGTGTGGTTTATACGGCGCTTACGCTATTTCCACCAGAACATACATCATTTCCATATGCGTCTTTGTTACATGTAATAGGTGTAGTAGAAGTATGGTAGTTCGAATAAACAAAAAGACGATTGCCTTCTGGAGATTCGGATAGATTATCCGCATGACCAAACACCTCTACTACATTTGAAATGTTCATACCTATATATTTCTGGAGTTCATTTCGATAGTTTTGCTCTGACGCAAACTCCAGGTTCCCGCACGATGTTAAAACTATAGCTAACGTTAATACAAAACATCTCATATTACTATTTCTCTAATTTTCATAACAAATCCTCGCAACAGCAATGCTCTTAATTAAAATTGACACGAAATCAGAATTATCTGGACGGTACGCTAACGCCCGGGTCATGGGAGACATGTAGTGGAGCTATTTTTATGGTAAAAAAGAGCGAAGCGATACCATAAAAATGGCGGAACGGAATGGCTTCCCATGCACCCGATTGTTATGCAAAAGAACACTCAATATTTCTCTAGCTCTTCATCAATCGCTGCTAGAACCCGCAACGCTTCAACCACTATACCCTGCATGCTCAAGTTTGGAAAAATGGCAGGATAAGCGCCATCTTTTACCATTCCAGGTAGCCACTTATTCACATAGTCATCGAGTGATATCTTTTCGGGGTAGTATCCGTCCCAATCACCTTTTGCGAACATTTCTGAGTATTTTGGATGAGGCCAAAACGGAATGCAAAACCTACCTTCTGAATTCACAGTTGCCCACCCTGAATCAGTTCTTAAGCCCCAAACTTCTTCCCAGTCCACAATACGAGCAATGAAATGATAGAAACGCTTTTCGTCAGGTAACGATAAAACTGAGTCTATCTGCTTCTGATTTAATTCATAACTCATATTACGGATTGCCTACCTAGAGATCCTTTACGCACATGCCCGGTTTTGCATAACAACTTATTATGCTTAGCGAGCAAAGATTGCATTTCAACGCTTTTTATCAAGAAGATATATCTTTCAATTTTTTATCTGCATATTGTTTTATTCCGAACCTGTGATGTAGATATTTGATTTGTTCAAATTCCAGGTTATACCAGTTGATTTTCATATCAAGGTCGCTCGCTGTATCATCACTCAAAGCTTCCAGGTCGTCATCTGTATAATCTTTACTGTCAAATATTGTTTGTATAATTGCATTGTCAATATAGTGAATGACGTACGGAGTAGATTGATCGCCGAAAAATTCTATAGCATATTCTGGTTTAAGCCCTGAGCTGAGTAAAAGTTCTAATAGTTGTTTTGCAGTTTTATTGCCATCAGAAATGGGGAGCCAGAAGGCTACTTTGTAAGATTCAAATTTATCTGGCTTTAGTGACATTGTTTTTATTCTAATCTCGTCCCAGTAACCACAATAACTACCACCCGCATGCTCACTATCCTTATAGGTTGTAAGAGTAAAATCGTTATATTCACCTCTTAGAGCATCGCTGATTTCTTGCATCGTAACGGAAACGTCGAACTTGCATTTCAAGTTAATTTTAGTCCCATCAGATTCGGGTGAAACTGATGGAATTATTAAATCCAGATCAACATCAGTCAAAACTTGAAAAACACTATTCACTTTCTTCGGAATTAAAGATAACCATTGGTTCACATGGACAATTGCTTCTTCTGATCCTTCTTGCCCTTCATATTTTTCATTATCCGAATCAATCGTGTAAACGAATTTTTTTCCTTTGCTGGTAAGAGCAAAAAAACAATATATTCCATACTCATCATTTGATCTGGAATAAATCTGGACACCACTTCCTTCATTGACTATTAGATTCGTTATATAGCTCCACTCTGGGCCAGAATATTCAATTTTCAGATATCCAGAACGCATTTCTATAGAATCAAATAGATAGGTTTCTCTGTCAAAGTCGCTTTTTTCAATGCCGGCGACCTCAGCAAGTTTTCGCAACAAAGCTGAACAATTTGAATCCTTCGCCACAAGAAACTCCTTAAGAAGGTCTTCTGGACCTTTTATTACGACTATTCCCGATTCTTCCGCCATATTAAAAGCCTTAAATCTTATAAATTCATGTTCTCGTATATTTCAAGAGCATAACGCCCACGCCAGAGGCTGCCGAAACGAAGTGTAGGCAGTCCCGCCGCGTTTTTTGCGGCAAACTGCGCGTGTTTGTTAGGTGTCATTGCGCCACCTTAATTAGTATTCTCAAGTGGCAAGTAAACATCAGTGATAGCTTCACTATCTTTGACATTTGGGCCCACATTTACATAGTGAAAGATGATGGGTGTTCCCAATATTTTTTCTTTGCTTTCCGGTAGC
>JARGOI010000187.1:0-274 GCA_029212275.1 Thalassolituus sp. | reverse complement strand
ATTTATGAACGAGATACTGCACAGCCTGGTTGTCACTCCTAGACCCTACATCTCTCGCTAACGCACAACGGCAACTAGGAATGATACTTTCGGTAATACCAAATTCATTTGTTTCTACGACACCGTCAATAGACAAACAAAAATCAACTCGATGGTCAGAAGGAAGGGACTTATTTGGTATGTGATGTAAGCCATAACTTCTGTAGCGTTGTTGATCAAAATACTCATGCCTGAGTTTCCACTGAACAAGTTTCATAACTGTATCGTGTTCAGT
>JARGOI010000186.1 GCA_029212275.1 Thalassolituus sp. | reverse complement strand
CTGACACAATTATAGAAACAATGGGGCTTTATATCGTAAGCAAAGAAATTGCTCATAGTATTCAGCGACGTATTGGTAATAAACCTTACCAAATGTGTGCATCACCCATCGAAGCTGTAGATGTTAATTGGCCAGAAGATTTTGAGTTAGCCAATTTGATAGCCGCAGGTATGCGTGAGCGTGATCGAAAACTACTCACCAATCTTAAGACTCATATTACCAGTGCGATTCTTTCTGATATTTTGGATGATTTGGGAATTAATGGTGTCCTCAAAGGATACAAGTGCAATATTGATGGTGTTACATCAATTGGCCGAGCTAAAACACTTAAGATTAGAAAGTTGAAAGACGGGGAAGATTATAAGGGTATCTATAAAGCTCTTAAATCTTACGAAAGTATCGTTCCTAATGATTTCATTGTTGTTGAAAATGAGGTAAGTGATTGCGCATACTTTGGTGAATTAAATGCTAACTTAGCAATTCGATCTGGTGCTACTGCAGCAATTATTGGAGGAGCAACTCGAGATTCTCGTGAAGTATTTAACCTAGGTTTCCCTGTTTTTTCAAACGGGCGAACTTGCCAAGATGTTCGTAGACGTGCAACTTTAGAAAGTATTAATCGTACAATTGAGATTGATGGAGTAAGGATTTCGCCGAATGATTTAATTTATGCTGATAGCGATGGCGTAATAATTGTACCTCATGAATTTGAGAAAGAAGTTATTCGACGTGTTTTCGAAGTTGCATCAAACGAACGATCAATCCTTGTCGATATTGCCAAAGGCGTCGATGTCGAGTCACTTACAGAACTATATGGATTCTTCTAATTTAGAGACTCGTTTTTAAATCAGAATTTTGCAACGGGTAGAATTTTAGAGAGTGCAGACTCGTGATTAAATATCTCGAGTTTCACTCCTTGCGGAATGCACCAGAGTTTATTCATTCGATCGATAACATGAATCATCGTGACAGGATGAACGGTTGGATCAACAGTCATGTGAACGGTGTCTTGTTTTTTTGCTCCGTCAGAAGAATTGTAAACGTAATTGTGAAGGTCAGGTGCTTCACAGTTTTCTGGGAAGTCTTGTTTAGTATACGAGTCAAAGAAGTAATCCGGTCCATTAAGATCAGCACCAAAGAAAATAACCCGTTTGTATCTCATTGAAATACAGAAATGAATAATTCTGGCCAGTGATCCTCTTCGGTATAAACCTACTTTCGGTGAATCAAATAACCGATGTTTTGAACCTATCAAAAGAGATTGATCAAATTTCTCAACAGTATCTCCTGGTAGCGAATAACTTCCTTGAAAAAAACTATTTTTTACTAATTTACTATTTTTTAGAGTATTTATTTCAAAATAACGTTTATCTTGATAGTGCCATATAATCGCACTGTTTTTTAAATCATCTTTTCTGGCTACTAAGTTACGAAATTTTAAGTGATTTAGATCCTCGTGCCGCTCTGTATCTGCATCTGTTTCATAAAAAAGATAGGTAGGTATATGCTTGTGCAAAATACTGTTATTTAAGCTGATGCTGTCACTCTTGTTTATGAATTCCCATTGTTCTTTAGTAATATCATTAATACTTGATCCGCTAGCTAAGATACATATTGTAGAAGATTTTTTGAAAGATTTAATCTTTACTAAATCTAATATATTTAAAGTATTTTTCTTACAAAAGACTGTGAGATATTTGTCGATCTTTCCTATTTTTTTTAGAATTTTTCTGCTTCTTATAAAATCGCTTAAAATATTCATAGAATAGTTTCCTTGCTAATTAACTTTGATTGATGTCGATTTCTTATATAACTTATTCCGATTAATATTCCTAAAAGTGTTATATGTTTATCTATAATGAATCTTGTATAAAATATATCCATGCTGATACCGTATGTTAGCATGGCAATCAATGCAATCAGAGTCATATTATTTAGAACAAGTTTTTTCTTCAGAGTAAATACTATAATTATAGCAAAGAATGAAAATAGTACGATCGATCCAATCGTTCCTCTTTCCGCTAAGCTCTGGAAGTATATGCTATGTGCATGAGTGAAATATTTTTTATTTGTAATAACTTTTATATAACAAGGATTATTCTCATCAATCATTATATTTTTAAATACTTTAGGCCCTATACCCCACCATGGATAGCGCTCATAGACACAAATGGATGCTTTCCAAAGTAAAAAACGTTGTCCTACGGAAGTTTGAGTATCTTGATGATATAGGTAATCTTCAATACTTTTCGTTGATTTTTCGAAGTTTTCGGATATGAAATTTGAACTTAAGCTAAATAAAATTAGTCCAGTTAACCCTAATCCCAAGATATTTAATGATTTTTTACCATACAACCAAGTGATTAGTATTAGTATAGGTATAAGAACTAACATGCTGGACCGTGTACCTGATAATACTGAAGCATAGAATGCTGACACTGCCGCACCAGTAATGATAATCTTTGACAACCAATGCATCGGTATCATTAAAGAAAAAATTAAACATGAAAATATTAATATCGCACCATTACCAAAAGTGACCGCATTTTCATCGCCATCGACGCGAATAATCCCAAGATACTGACTTTCGTAATACGCGGAGATAGCATATGAAAATCCTGATGCAACTAGTGCAAGTATTATTTCTTGCGCAGTAATTTTACTTTTTACCACGGCTAATATGATAAAAGGCAGCATAATAAAACGGAATGGAGGTTCAAGATTGCCATTATATAATTCGTATGGCGTACCTAGCCATGAGATATAAGAAGTATAAAAAGTCAAAATAGAGAAAAAGCAAATTATTCTTTGTGATCTGCTAAGTGCTGATAAACCACGATCTTTTATGGCATAAAACATCCCCACCAACCAAAGAACAATCGCACCATCTGTTGTTGATGCCATATCCCAAGGTTGTGAAATTAAAAAATAAAATATACCGAAAAGTGTTATAAGCTTTTCTGGTTTCAATTTAATGTTATCGAGTAATTGTATGTTCATTTTTTAAAGAAAATCATTTTATAAGGTTTAGATTTTGATGAGCATTTTCTAGAACACCAATTTTCAATAATGTTTTTGTGTCACTTTTTGACAAAATAAACTTCTCAAATTCCTGTTCGAGCAAACCTTGCTCATATATTTTTACCCAGCGACGATAGTGATCACCCATACGCGAATTTGTATCCCGTAGTAAGCGTTGTCGATTGATGATATTGGCTTCAAATTGTTCAAAGTTACGAATGGGATAGTGATAGACAGTAATGCCGCTTTCTTCGCGCGCATTGATCAAGCGCCAGCCATGCTTAGCACGGTGATTGCCGCCTTTCATTTTTATTAATCCATGAGGATTGACGATGGTTTTAGGACTTATTTTAACTAACAACATGGAGACCGCAGTGTCATTGATCTGGGTATCTGAGCTGTAGAGTATCGGGTTTTTGACCGCATATTGCGCTTGGCTGTAATGATAATCAGCGTTTAAACAATCTTCCGTCAGTACCATGTTATGGCGTTTGAGCGTGACGACCGAATCATTAGCGCTTAGATAATCTTTTAAACAAGTCCCTTCCTTTGCTAACCAAAATTCATCTGCGTCGTTAGAGATAACTAAATCTGCTTTAAGTATTTTTCTCGCATATTCCGCAAGCTGGGTCATCCACAGCGCTTGCTGATAATTTTGTGCTGGTTGATCTATGACGTGTAAGTCAAATTCAGATTTTAGTTTTTCCAACAGCTCGCGGGTACCATCGTCGGAGCCGTTGTCCATAACTGCAAAGCAATCAACCCCTTGTGCTGCATGAAAACGAATATTGTCTTCGATGATGTCTATTTCATTGCGCACGAGTATGGTCATTGCTAGGCGAATCGGACCAGAGCGAGTGAGCCGGTGGTACAAGTATTGAAGTGGTTTTAATAACATTATTTGGTGACTCCTATCACAGGGTTTTGGTCACTGCTGATTAGCTTAACCCCTGCAATATCTAATAAATTAATCCATTCCTGAGATGTGGATGCGTTGACGCATGCCGATACGGATAACTCTGGGCGTAGCCATTTTGCGGTTAATAATGCCGTTGATACATCACCTATGACGACACAATTAGCAGGCAACATGGGTAATATTATTTCTAGAGGCATACTGGCGGGAACGGCGAAAGCATTATTGGGTAACGACCAAAAATCCAATGCCTGCGGCCCCGTTTTCAATATTTTTTCAGTACGTGGGTGGTGTTTGTAGCCCGGCTGCGACCCTTTTACACCCTGCCAGTGCGCTAATGCTGTTTTAATGTTTGCCGCTGCCGAGCTGTGGGGCAGTAATAATAAACTGGTAAGATTGCTTAATTCTCGGGCATCGGTAATACACAACTGCGATAATTCTTGGAATGCAGGGTTATCCATATTGCGCGGCAAGCTTTCACAAGGACGCTGCTTTAGTATCTCTAGTGCGTTCTCAGGATAGGCAAGGATACTTTTTGTAATCCATGAAGAGGCACCAATGGCGGGGGGTTGTCGCCACCAAAAACCATAGGCTAATTTTTTCATTAAATTATCGACGATATGATCAGCAAACCAATGGGTAGGGCGGCCAAGATAGGTATAGGTTCCGTCGTCTAAATAAACACCTTTGCCGTTGCAGTGTGCCATTGAATATTGAAACTCTATGCGTCGATCATTGCCGGTATACAGCCATTGCGGTTGTATTTTCTTGAGCAAGACGTCTAAGTCTTTGAAGCTATTTAAGCGCGCTCGACGTTTGCTGATGCCGCTGCTTTTATCTGAAATGCTGTGAATCTCAACGAAAGGGCTGGTTTTCCATTGCGCCAATGCTTCTCTAAAAGGCGCTGTTTCTGGAATTTGATCAATCAAAATGAGATGTGCTTGATCTTCCGTAGGCAGAGACAGTGCGACCATCGCCGAGGTCAAAACATTAAACGGTGTCGATGCAAAAAATACATGTTTCTCTCCAGCCACTGAAGTCATGAACTGGTCACCGTCTGAATTATTTTATCCGTCATGGCAGCTAAATGGCTATCATCCGCTTTGCGCCAACCGCCACTGACCTGATACTCATGGCGTAAGTAGTGCAACCAACCAGCACGTAATTTTTCATCGGCAGTAAACGATGACAACTCAACCAACCCTGAGGCCAAGGTTGTTTCATCTTGTGCAGACAAGGTTAAACCTTCAATGGCGTAAAAGGCTTGTCCCAACACTAAGGTTGGAATTCCGGCGAGAATGGCTTCGATGCCGACGGTGGAGTTGATGGTCACAACGCCTGTCGCATTCGCGATTAACGATGGGGTGTCGCCTGAGGTAATTAATTCGATTCGCTTTGACGGAAGTTGCGCAGCCAATTGCGAATAATCCGTATCACACGCCGGATGCGTTTTGATAATGATTTTTGGTATTTGATCACCCAAGGCTGACGCTGCCGCAGATAACACCCGAATAAGGTGCTCCATGTTATCAACCCAAGGCGAGAACAACACAATTTGGCTGTCGGTATTCACCTGCAGCGGTACAAAAATATAACGAGTGCTTTCTGTTTCGGGTGAATCTTTTTGGGACGCCCCTTTTTTGGATAAAATAGGCACGTCATGGGAGGCAACATTGTGTTTTGCCTGCCAGTCTCGGAAAAATGCTGGGTTTCTAGGTACGCTATTCAGATAATTCAC
>JARGOI010000185.1:4296-5682 GCA_029212275.1 Thalassolituus sp. | reverse complement strand
GAAAAATCGTTATTCAAGCCCGCCAGTATTCGCATTAAGGTCGTCTTACCGGCACCATTCGGTCCAGTCAGTTGTAACAACTGTCCGTTAGTGAGTGTTAACGAAATATCACTAAACAGCACTCGATCATCGCGTTCACAAAATAACCCTGTGGCGCAAAGCTCAATGGGTGTTGAGTCTACTTGTCGAATCGCTGCATCACCTGACATGGCGGGCACGAGCACCTTAATATAATTAGCGGCGTTCATTATACCCAAATGCACACCAAAGGCTGTGACGAGCCGATAAAGTTTTGTCAATAATGGTCGATATACTCCCTATGAAATCAATACAACCTTTGATCACACCCACCGTCTTTAAAGCCAGTACACTGGACGGCTCTCGGACGTCTGAAGTTTCTTCTAGCAGTGTTTCAAATCGCACCTTCTCGGCCACCGTCACACAACAGACCGCAAACCCGCTGCCAGCCGCATCTGCTAGCAGCGCCGGAAGCTCAGCTCAAGTCGATGCAAAACCTATTTCTGGCGGCTCTTCTACTAATTCTGCGGCTGCTAACAGCACCACCTGGACGCTAAAGTTGACCGTCGACAATACCCAAGGGAAGTCCATCGAAGTCATTAGTGATCGTCCTTTACCATCCGGAACACGGGTTGAGCTGCAACCTGTAAAGGATCATCCAGAACTGCTTAAGGTGGTCAATATAAAGATCGATGGTGTCGTCCTCGATCCTATGAAAATAGACCCCAGAACAATAGACCCTAGTACCACAAATACGAACACAACAACCGCGAGTACAGTCAACACGCTTACTGATGCCTCGAAAACAGCATCAACGCCACTCACCAATAAGGATCTAGCGACGACGTTAAAGGTACTGGCAGACGCTTTGCGACAAACTAACCTCTCTCCAATACCAACGCCTGCGGTTAAAACACTGCTCGCCAGTCGCTTGCCATGGCTGGATATGGGGATGCGAGCATTGGCCGCGTCCACTGCAGCCGCCGGAGCAACTCAATCGCCGCCTACTTCTAGCCTTTTGTCAGGCTACAGCGCTGCTCAAACCTCCCTCTATGGCGGCCCTTCCCAGCTAAACAAGCAAGCTCAGCAAGTGCAGGCGACAACGCAGGGCAATGTATCCAACACGTTATCTGGAAACTCAGCGACATCCCCTATTAAAGCCCTGCCAATGGGTTCGTTAGTGACTCAGCTGCAAGCGCTTTCAAGCTCCGCATCCAACTTAGGAGCTAGCTCAGGCGCTAATTCTGGTACTGGCACTCTTCCTCACTCTGTACAGCAAGCCCTGACGGATCTACTAAGTCGCATACCAAGTCAAAACGAACTGATGCGGCCCGAAGGCATTAAGAACGCTATCCAGCGAGCTCCGGT
>JARGOI010000185.1:0-4196 GCA_029212275.1 Thalassolituus sp. | reverse complement strand
GGCGCCGGTTTGGCAGCGTTAGACAATAGCCGAGGCAATATTAAAGGTCTGTTGTTAGCCTTGGTGCAATCATTGCCAAACTCAGCGTTGGGCAATGGCTCGCACAAAGCCCTTCTAAACTCTTTGTCACCCGCTTTGGCGTCATTAGGCTCGGCTAGTTTTACAGCTTCGCCTTCAAACTCGATGGCAGACCAAGTTGGCGACATACTTCGCCAAGCTCAAACCATACTGGCACGTGTAGAAAACGAACAAGTTCGCTTTATCAGTACTAACGATCCTCAGCTACTAAGTATTCCATTGCTTTGGAAAAACGAACAAGGCGTCCAACAAAGTCAATTGGAAATGCAATCTTCAAAAGAAGGCAGTAAGAATTCAGCGGGTCAACGCCAAAGCCGTTGGCAGTTAACCTTACGGTTTGATTTGCCCTATTTGGGCGAGTTGGACATAGAATTAGATTTAAAGCCGCCCAGCGTGGCAGCGACCTTTTGGTCCGAGGAAGCAGCAACAAGAGCCCGTTTAAACGAGACATTGGCTCCGTTGCGATCACAATTGCAAGATTTGGGCGCTGAAGTCAGAGAATTAAAAGTTCGTCATGGTCGATGCCCAGCCAACACCACCACCATTCGACACTCCCTAGTGGATGTGCATACTTGAGCCGCCAAATATGAACAAGGAATCGAACATTCCCGAGCACTTATTCAATGCTAACCAAGCCATTGCGTTAGTGTACGACGGTGAACGAGCCCCGACGATCAGCGCCAGCGGCCAAGATGAGCTAGCCCAAGCGATCATTCAGTTAGCGTTGCAGTACGAAATTCCCATATACGAGAATGCCGAATTGGCTGCTTGGTTAAGCCAGTTGGATATTGGTGAAGAAATACCGGAAATGCTTTATCGAGTGATTGCAGAAATTTTAGCGTTCGTTTATCAACTGGAAGGAAGAGAGGCACCCTTGCAGAAAACATCAAAATGAACAAAGCACATGGAATGATCTAAAGATCTCAGATTTGCTAGAGATGAGTTTTATGGATGAAGTATAAAGTATTTTAAGAAGCGTTTATTAGCCATCTAAATACATCTATAAATTGAATTAACTAATAGATGTTTCGGCATGCTGTTCAAGGGACGCTAACAGCCACTCAATGTGCGATTGAATAATATCCGCTGGAATCAAATCGAGACCATTCATCAGTTTAGACAGCGTGTTATGACGATAAGTATCGATTAAGCCATGCAAAGACGATACATAAAACAAAGCTAACTGTTGTTGCTGGGATTCTGAGGCATTCGCGAAAGCCGGTGCTGCATCGACTAACTGTGCCATCACATGAGCTTCCCACTCTTCAACTAAGCGATCCACTTGATCCATCACATTTCTATCCACAGCATCCAATTGCGTATGATCTTTTTCATTTAACAATGTGTAAGGAGGCTGAAACATCATCTGATAGTAACCTGCGTTCAAACGTGAGAACTCATACATGCGTTGCGCAAAGTTAAATAAAGCGGCACGTGAATCTCTGTTAGACAGCATGTCCTGTGCAATATCTTCAAAAAAGAGTTCAAAACCACGTCGACGCGAATGTAAAAATAGATTTTCTTTATCAGGGAAGTAATTATAAATATTACTCGCTGTCATCGATAACTGAGCAGCCAGTTTGCGCATAGACAAATTATGGAAACCCACTTCTGCCATGACATTCGATGCCGCATCCATAATGCGTTCTCTCTGGGCAGCAACTTCGTCGGAGCTAAATGGTTTCTTGGGCATGTGTGTCCCACCTTTCAAAAAAATCGTGTGTCTTATCGTGTGTTTTAAGAGCTTAAACTACGTCCAATAATATACTCACTATATCTATTGGCCTCAGTAGCTTCTATTTGACTCTATTTTTATAAAACATCGCATAGGACAAGTAAACATATCCGCCGTTCATATTTGCACAGCCACAGTATAGTCACAATGTAATTTGTAAACTTAGAGGGGTTTAACGCTTAAAAAATTCTTCATCTCGCCATATTTGCCATTTTCCCTTTCTATAAACGAAAAATATGTCGGCCAGAAACGGGTTAAAAAATGATTCTTTGCTTCGTTTAAAAAGCCTAATATTAGAAAAAATGGGGTCATCAACCCACAATTCAAGTTCTGAAACGAACCAATAGAGCTGTGCCGAAACAATCCACTCGCCATCAATTTGCTGCATGTCATTGATTACAACATCCTTGATAAATCGCCTACCATATTTAACACCAGTCGCCGACTCGTCATTGTCGCTAGGTAAAGGGCTAGATAACCAATCGTATTGCCAAAGAAGAGCGACTTTCTGACGATTAGGACTGAGCGCAACCGTCGCCATTTCGCTACTACGACGCACTAAGCCGTACTCGAACAAGCGCGCTAACTGCTCAGATTGTGGCGAATAATCCGCAGCTTGCAGAGTTAATGGTAACGAATATGGCTTCCAATACAGAGCTTTACCGGACAAGGTTTCGTTTGCGACACTAAGTGCAATCCCCTGTTCCAAAATAGGTTTGGCCAAGGTTTGCATGCTTAAACATACCATTATTAACAAAATCTTTACTTTCATAGCAGCCCTCCAACCTTTAGGATAGCCTTCTTTGTAGGTATTCTTTGATAAGTTCAGTAAGAACTTGCGTTAAACGTCGAGAAAGTCTTGAATCAACGAGCTGTGCTATCCGTATCACGATGGTCTTACACTAAACCCAGAAAGACTCGCACATAGCTGTGCAGATTTATTCAAAGGCTCCTGATATGTTAAATGGTTGTCATTTTTCCGTAATAAAATTGTTATAATTTATAAGAACAAGATGCACCAGGATCCCAATATGCCTCAAGCGAATGTTCAGTTTAGCGACGATGAAGACGAATTCCGTCTGGTCACTCGCCTAACAACTAATAAACGCGAAATTCGTCAAGCACTTGAGTTGCGTTACCGTGTCTTCGCAGAGGACATGGGAGCATCGGTTCAAGGAGCAGACTTAGGCATAGATCAAGATCGATTCGATGAATATTGCATGCATTTGATCGTAAAAGATGAAATTTCCGACCGTGTAGTGGGTTACAGCCGCATTCTGACCAATGAACTTGCGACACGCGCCGGCGGTTATTATTCCGCTACTGAGTTTGATTTAAGCAATGTACTCAAGCCCGGCAAAACCTATATGGAAATTGGTCGCACCTGCATTGATCTGAACTTCCGCTGTGGCGCAGCCATAGGCCATGTGTGGCGTTTTTTAACAGACTATATGGAAGAGCATCAAATTGATTATTTGATGGGATGTTGTTCTATTCCTATTACAGACGGATTTGGTCGCATCAATGCAGTAATGGATTATTTAAGCGAAAAGCACTTTACTCCGGATGACCAAAGAGCCATCCCTAAGATCGCCATTCCCTCCATTAAAAATGATATTGAAGGCAAACGCTTTGTCCCTTCGCTGCTGAAAGCCTATTTACGTATGGGCGTGCTTATTTGTGGGGATGCCTACCACGACAGGGATTTTGGCGTGGCTGACGCTCTAATATTATTAAAACGTGAAGATTTAAATCATCGCTATATCGAACGTTTATTGCGTGAATAGTGGCTGCTTGATACGCAGATCTTGGTATGTCCTTGGTAAATCCACCGTATGCCGTTAGCCGGAAGGTATTAAACTTCTCACCGACGCTAGATCAATGGTTTCGCTCATACGATCTCGTCCTTCCCCTTTCGCGGCATACAAGGCTTCATCAGCCGCTTCAATCAATGTTTCGAGCTTATCGTTATTTCCGGGCTCCGACCATGCCAACCCCATACTGATGGTGACATGATTCGCAACAGTAGAGGCTGCATGTGATATTTTTAGTTGTCTTACTGTTTCTAACAATCTCTCCGCCACCACGCGCATACCTTCAAATTGAATGGAAGGCAATACCACCGCAAATTCTTCACCACCAAAACGAGCGACCAAATCTCGCGGACGCTGGGCTTGATACTGGAGTGCTTGGGCGATTTGCTTTAAGCATCGATCTCCTTCGAGATGCCCATAGTGATCATTGAACGCTTTAAAAAAGTCAATATCCGCCATAATCAGACCAATGCCTTTACCCTCTCGCTTAGCACGTAGCCATTCCGCCATTAAGAAATCATCAAAATAGCGTCGATTGGCCAATTTCGTTAAGCCATCGGTAATGCTTA
>JARGOI010000184.1 GCA_029212275.1 Thalassolituus sp. | reverse complement strand
TTTACCGCGGATGATTTGCTGGGTGAGATATTTGGGTCGTTTTGTATTGGGAAGTAATCTTTTATAAGGAATGTAGATAATGGCTAAGAACTGGACCGAAGACGAACAAATATTGGCATTAAATCTCTATCATCTTTTGACATTTGGCCGTTTAGATAGAAAAACACCAGAAATAATATCGCTCGCGAAATTAATGGATCGCACGCCGTCTTCGTTATCAATGAAGCTATGTAATTTCGCGAGTCTTGATCCTGAAATCACGAAAGATGGTCGTAAAGGCTTAGCAAACGTTTCTAATAAAGATCGTGAAATTTGGGCGTGGCACGTTAATAAACCTATTGAATTTCAACAGAAATCGAAAAAATTAGCAGATAATTTAGATCATAATATTTATTTTCAAACTATTGTTTCTCCAGAAGTTACAGAGAAGCAAGCTCTCGTCACAACACGTATAGGTCAGTCATTTTTCAGGAAAATGGTATTAGAAAATTATAATTCTAAATGTTGTTTTTCTGGCGTAAGTACACCTTCGTTACTTGTGGCTAGTCATATTGTTCCTTGGGCGAAAGATGATGAAAATAGACTGAATCCAAAAAATGGTCTTTGTTTATCGGCAATTCATGATCGAGCTTTTGATCAAGGCTTCTGGACAATAGGAAATCATGGCGAAATTATTATTTCGAAAGAATTAAAAAAAGATAAATCTGAAATGATGGATGAGATGTTTTTTCAGTATGAAGGAAAATCTTTAACTGAAAGTCAGTCATACGTTCCTTCTATAAAATTTATTGAATTTCATCAGCAATATATTTATGAGAAGTGGCTGCAAAAATAATAAATTTAAAGATCCATTGGTTTACGCAATAGATCGATATTTTTAAAATCATCTCTACTCATTTTCATGAATATTACCTTCTCGCTCACCCCTCCGTACCGCCAAGCTCACTACCACAGCGCCAGATAATTTGCCGATCACCGACATCAGCCAGTTGGGGAAGGTTAAAAATCCAGCGCCATATAAAAATATGGTGGTGTCTAAAGGTGCTGCAAGCAGACTAGATAACAACACTCGGGTTGAAAGGCGGTAGCGTGTAAAGGTGAAGAGTATCCAGTCGACTAATTCAGCGATCGCAAATGCGGCAGCCGAGGCGATGGCAATTTGTAATTGAGTGGATTGACTGTCCAGACTATCCCCCTTATCAGCCAAACAAAACGCAGGTGTTGACGTGCTGCGCGAACACCTAGAAGACATTATGGGCTACAACGCCGCCAACGAAGGTGTCTTCCTCGCCCGTCGTCGTCATATCGACGCCCTGAATCGCGCACAAGGTGCGTAAGTGTTTGGTCGTCAACAACTCGAAAGCATGGGCGCAGGCGAACTGCTCGCCGAAGATTTACGCGTTGCGCAAAATGCACTGAATGAAATTACCGGTGCACTTACGGCAGATGATTTGCTGGGTGAGATATTTGAGCCGTTTTGTATTGGGAAGTCGTTTCAAAAAAGTCACATGCCACCGCTTTGACCTTTCGCTAATCACTGTCTAGCCTTCAAACATTAACCCGTACACGTTGCTCAGTTTGATAGGTAACCTTATGAAGTATCTTGTCTTGATCTTGTCTTTGGTATTCGCTTTGGTTACACAGGCCGAAATTTCTGATGATATGAAGGCGCTGTATAAGCGTCCTGATACGATACCTTTCCCCGCGGATAATCCTTATCAGGCTGAAAAAGCTGCTTTGGGAAAGATGCTATTTTTTGATCCACGTCTGAGCATCAATCAAAATATTAGCTGCGCCACCTGTCATAACCCTTCATTTGGTTGGGAGCAGGCTATGCCCTTAGCAGTCGGTGCTCAGAATACAGAGCTAGGACGTCACAACCCGACAATTTTGAACCTGGCCTGGGGTGATTCTTTTTTTTGGGATGGTCGCGCAGCAACGCTGGAAGAGCAGGCTTTAGGTCCAATCCAAAGCGCTGTAGAGATGAATATGCCTCTGGATGTGTTGATTGATCGGGTGCGGGGAATTCAAGGATATCATCCCTATTTCAATTCGATTTTCACTGAGGGCATTACTGCAGAAACGATCGCCAAGGCGATTGCGACGTTCGAGCGGACAGTGGTGTCTGGCCCTTCGCCGTTCGATCGTTGGATTGAAGGTGATGAGTCGGCGATATCAGCATCAGCTAAGCGCGGTTTTGAGTTATTCAACGGCAAGGCAAAGTGTTCTGCTTGTCATGCCGGCTGGAATTTTACCGATAATAAGTTTCACGATATCGGACTACCAACTTTGGATGAGGGTCGTTTTGTGATTGTTCCCTCCTCCGAACTAAATCGTCATGCTTTTAAAACACCGGGGTTAAGAAATATTTCCCAGCGTGCTCCATTTATGCATAACGGTTCGATTGCAAACCTTGATGCAGTGTTAGTGCATTATTTAAGTGGTGGTATTCCTCGTCCTTCACGTTCGCCAGATATGGGGTTCCTGCCAATCAATTCTGACGATATGTCAGATCTAAAGGCATTTTTAATGACCTTACAGGGCGAAGATGCACCGATGTCATTGCCTGCCTTACCTCATTAAAAAGGAGCTCATTGTATGAATATTAATACTCGCTTGATGTTGAGTTTCGTTGCTCTGATAGCCATTTATAATTTGTTGTTATTTGGTTATATGTCCGATTTTAGTGATCGTAGTCAGACATTGTTAGAGCGAAGTGAGCAGTCGATTCAGTCAGTAGATCATACTCATGCGGCATGGGATGCATTTCGCAATGTAAATGACTATTCGACGTCAGTTTTAGCCATGACAGAACCGGTTGATAGTAGTTTGGTTGAATCAAAATTTAATACATTGTATGCGTTATTCTCTCAATCGTTGTCGTCTGCCACAGAACTTGCAGAAGGTCAGCCTGAACGCGAAGCAGAATTTTTAAAAGCAAAATCTTTAGCTGATGACTGGAAAAAGAAGATGTTAGTCAGGCTGTCTGCCTCAAATTCTTTGCAACTGCCATCATCAATTTCTATGTCTGATAGCGGCCAAGAGTTAGAGCAGCAAATTAATACTTTGGTCAAGAGTACAGTAAATGGTGCTGCTGAGTTTTCATTGCAGACTCGTGCAAGTATTTCATCGACTGAAAACTGGGCGACAATGATTGCAGTTGTGTTTGCGATTATCTCATTAGTACTCGCTGGATTTTTAGCATGGACTATCAGCCAGCCTATTAATCGTTTACGTGAACGTATGGGCTCACTGGCAAGCGGTAATATTAAACAGGTGGTGCCTTATACAAATCGCAACGATGAAATTGGCAGCATGGCGAGGGCATTGAGTGTGTTTAAAGAGGCTGCCGAAGCCCGTCATTTATTAGAATCGAACATCGAGGCAGCGGTAAATAGTTTGCGTGAAAGTTCCATTCACTTAACCTCAATTGCCGAAGAGTCTCGTAGTGGTTTAGAGCATCAACAGCAAACGGTTGCACAGGTAAATGAGCAAATTCGTCTTACAGAAGAAGAATTACGCGACGTGGGTGAACACACAGGCGAAGTATTAAGTCAGTCAAAAATGGCGTGTAAGAATACCAGTCGTATCAGTGACGAAGTAACGCAATCCAGCAGTACGGTTAAAGAGTCAGTTGATCAAATGATTCAAGTGGTAGAAACCATTACTCGCCTCAAGGATGACAGTGTTCAAGTCGGTGAAGTACTGCAGGTAATTACTGGTATTGCAGAGCAAACGAATTTGTTAGCGCTAAATGCAGCCATTGAAGCTGCACGTGCTGGTGAACACGGTCGAGGATTTTCGGTGGTTGCAGATGAAGTACGAAGTCTTGCCAATATGACGCAAGAATCAGCACAGAAAATTGATGCCATGATTAAAAATATCCAATCAGGTACGCAATCTGCGGTAGATGCGATTAGTCATAGCCAAGAGTTAACTCATCGAAATCAAGCAGCGATGCATGAAGTTAATAATTCACTCGTAGATGTTCGTGATTCTGTGGGCTCGGTTTTAGATAAAAATGAAATGATGGCCGTCCAAACACAGCAGCAATTAAAACGTATGGCTGACATAGTTAATCATATACGTAGGGTTAACGAGTCCGGAGAAATAGCCTTAAAAGATGCATGTCGTTTATCAAACTTGTCGATTAAGTTAGATGGTTTGAGCCGAGGCTTGAGTGAGATGTTAAATAAAGACGTTGCCTAATTAATAATCTTACATTGAAAAGGCGCAATTGCGTCTTTTTATGAGGTAGTTAAACTGTTTTCAAATTGTTGTGATCTGCTTTCCAGCCTTCTAGTAACTCACGATTTTCGTTTTCTCAAAAATCAAATGGCCACAATAATAGTCTTTATATTCCTACCTGATGGCTGGGAATAACCTCTGGGATTTATTGTGAAAGCTCAATCCTCTTTCTCACCCGCAATATTTTTACTTTCAAACCTCCCTTCTCGCTCACCCCTCCGTACCGCCAAGCTCACTACCACAGCGCCAGATAATTTGCCGATCACCGACATCAGCCAGTTGGGGAAGGTTAAAAATCCAGCGCCATATAAAAATATGGTGGTGTCTAAAGGTGCTGCAAGCAGACTAGATAACAACACTCGGGTTGAAAGGCGGTAGCGTGTAAAGGTAAAGAGTATCCAGTCGACTAATTCGGCGATCGCAAATGCGGCAGCTGAGGCGATGGCAATTTGTGGGTTGGCGTAATAGAACGACCAGCCAACACCAATGGCCATGGCGATCAGTACTTTGTGCTGCATTTCGCGCTGAGCAAAGTCTCGTACCACTAATATAAGGCCGGTAACTACGGTCACAGGGTTGAAACCAAATTCAGGTGCGAAAGGCAGTTGCCATTGTGGTGCCCAGCCGAAGCTCCAGTTCACAAAGGGAATAAGGGCAACATAGATCAGGCCCCAAGTTCGACCGCCGAGTTTCCATATTACTCCTGCTGTAATGACATACCCTAACAGTACAAAGGGCAAATCTGCAGGATCACGGTAGGCTAGCGCATTGATAATCTCAGTGATAAAAGCATTCATTGTGTGAGAGTCGTAAAATAAAATTAATAATGGGGCTTTTATCTTTTAAAAAAAAGAAATAAGAAGATTTGGCCCGATTGGCACTTGAACAAGTATGACCAATCGCTGCTATATTAAGTGATAATAGAAAATTCACCATTATTTTCACTGAATACCTACATTTTTTGTTCGTAAGGTGGTCGTCTGCCTTGTTTTCGAATGTTTCTAAGTTTAACCGTGGCACATATCGTTCAGATTTGATCTGAGTTATATGTGGGAAATGTAATATATATGTTTGAAAATTCGTGTCCATATTGTTATGCAACGTCTCAGCTATCTACTGAGTCGATTGGAGAACAATATTTTGTTACCTGTACCAACTGCTTAGCAAAAGGCCCTCTGAAATCATCGTCCGAGTACGCTATGTCTGTTTGGAATCAAGCTCACGGTATCAATGGTTTGCTGAGTGCGGTGATGGATGCCTCGCCAGATCTCATTTTAGTAAAGGACGCGCAATGTCGCTTCATTATGGTGAATGATGCGATGGCACGCCTGTATCAAACCACCAAGGAAGAGATGGTTGGAAAAACCGATGCTGACTATATAAGTAATAAAGAGCAGTTGGAGTTATTCGACAGAGATGTGCGATCTATTATTGCCAGTGGCAAAGAGGTG
>JARGOI010000183.1 GCA_029212275.1 Thalassolituus sp. | reverse complement strand
ATGCACTGCCTGTATGCCGCGCGTTTGTTTACCGGCTTGGTTGAGCATATGCGTAATCACCAAACCGACTTACTACCGCTTGAGTTTAATATTGCTGCACATTTTGGCCCTGTATTAATGGCGCCCATGCAGGATGAATTATCGACCCAATACAGCATAATTGGCGATACCGTGCACTGGGCTTCGAACTTAGCGAGTCATAGTGAAGAGCGTCGAATTGTTGTCAGTCAAGTCATGGTCGAAAATATGGAACACGGCCATGACGTTATTTGGCGGGAAGGACCAACCGTAAAAGATTTACACGGTGGCGAACAACGTACTTACTGGCTAGATTCTCTCCCTGAGAACAACGAACGTTTAGTGCAACGTCAAATCCAGCACATCACCAGTATGACCGAGAGCGCTTAATTCATCGCAATAACTATTGCTGAGCCTGTTTCTGTTGCTCTGCTTGAATCTCTGCCATGCGATCCAATACTCGAATGCCCTCGGCGAAATTGCCCTCAGCGATTAATTCGTCACATGCTAATAATACGGCTTCTAGCGTCGAGACCCCATCAATCACTGAGCTTTTACGGTCGTAACGGCTGGGCTGTTGTGGTGCGAGTGTTAAATACGGTAATGACAGCAGCCAAGGATTCAGATGCAACAAGCGCCGTACCTTACGCCAAGTGCCGTCCAGAACCAGCAGATGTTTTGTGTGAATTTTAGCTTCAGACCAAGCTAAAGGCGCGCCTGTTGATAAAGGAAACAACAGAGCACATTGTTGCATTGGTATATCAGCAAACACCTGCTGAAAATTGAACGAATCCCCGACTATTAAACGACTGCCGAGCAATGATCGTTGCAATAAAGGCGCCGTCGATAATGGGTGCTTGGCCTCATCTGGGTCTTGCCAGATGGTGATATCAAACGGCGTTGGTCGACAAATGAGATGACTGCACAAGCATGCTCGTGCTGGCCGACCGCAGCCGTCACAAACCGTTCTTTTAACCACGTTACACTTTTAACCACGTTCTAAGAGCGGCTTTAAAAAATGGCCGGTATAAGATTTTTTTACCTTCACCACCTCTTCTGGCGTGCCTTCGGCAATAATATAGCCACCTTTGGAGCCGCCTTCGGGACCTAGATCGACAATCCAATCCGCCGTCTTAATCACATCTAAATTGTGTTCAATCACCACAATGGTATTGCCGTGATCACGAAGACGATGCAGTACCGCTAACAGCTGCTCGATATCATGAAAGTGCAAACCGGTGGTCGGCTCATCTAAGATGTACAAAGTTTGTCCGGTGTCGCGTTTCGACAACTCTTTCGCCAGCTTAATCCGTTGTGCTTCCCCACCAGACAAGGTGGTAGCTGCTTGGCCAAGGCGGATATAACTTAATCCCACGTCCATCAAAGTTTGTAGCTTACGCGCCACCGAAGGGATCGCATCGAAGAACACACGGGCATCTTCAACGGTCATGTCCAACACCTCGTGAATATTCTTCCCTTTGTAGCGAATATCTAAGGTTTCGCGGTTATAACGTTTGCTGTGGCAAATATCACAAGGCACGTAAATATCGGCTAAGAAGTGCATTTCCACCTTAATCACGCCATCCCCTTGGCAGGCTTCACAGCGTCCACCTTTGACGTTAAAGGAGAAGCGACCGGCTTTATAGCCACGAGAGCGGGCTTCTTGAGTGCCGGCAAAAATTTCACGCACAGGGGTGAAGATGCCCGTGTAAGTGGCAGGATTTGAACGCGGTGTACGCCCAATCGGTGATTGGTCGATATCGACCACCTTGTCTAGAAAATTCAGCCCCTTGATATCATCATATTCAGAGGCTTTTAACGTCGTTGCGCCATTAAGTGCAGTGGCGGCCAAAGGATATAAGGTACGATTAATTAACGTCGACTTACCTGAACCAGAGACACCCGTGACACAGGTCATCACGCCCAAAGGAATGGTTAAATCGACATTGTTTAAATTGTTGCCACGGGCGCCAGTCAGCACTAATTGTTTTTTCTGATCAAACTTGGTCCTAACTTTAGGGATTTCAATTTTTCGTTTGCCCGATAAAAACTGACCCGTTACCGAAGCTGGATCATTAATCACCACGTCAGGCAGCCCCTGAGAAATAATCTGTCCGCCATGCACACCCGCACCCGGGCCAATATCAATGAGGTAGTCCGCACTGCGGATCGCATCCTCATCGTGTTCGACGACGATGACGGTATTGCCTAAATCGCGTAAATGGTAAAGCGTTTGTAACAATCGATCATTATCCCGTTGATGCAAACCGATGGAGGGTTCATCCAAAATATACATGACACCCACCAGCCCGGCGCCGATTTGTGAGGCCAACCGAATACGCTGCGCCTCACCACCGGACAAGGTATCTGAGCTACGATTCAGCGTTAAGTACTCCAAACCAACGTTTACCAGGAACTGTAAACGTTGACGAATTTCTTTGAGGATTTTTTCGGCAATTTCACCGCGATGACCCGCCAAGGCTAAATCGCTAAAGTACTGATGAGCATCTTCAATCGGCAAAGCAGTGCAGGCGTGAATTGTTTTATCACCAATAAACACGTGACGAGCTTCGCGACGTAGACGTGAACCCTTGCAGGTTGGGCAAGGCTGCACACTGAGATATTTTGATAATTCTTCGCGTACCATTTGCGAATCGGTTTCGCGATAGCGGCGATCTAAATTGGGCAGCACACCCTCAAATGGATGAGATTTAACCATTTTATCGCCACGAGAATTCACATAGATAAACTTAATATCCTGATCGTCAGTGCCTTGCAAAATATATCGCTGATGCACTTCGGAGAGCTGTTCTAACGGTGTATTAATATCAAAAGAAAAATGATCCGCGACCGAGCTAAGCATCTGATAATAATAAACACTGCGGCGATCCCAACCGCGAATAGCACCTTCACTGATACTGAGTGACTGGTCATGCACCACTAATTCAGGATCAAAATATTGCTTCACCCCTAAACCATCGCAACTTTGACAGGCACCAGCAGGGTTGTTGAACGAAAACAAACGCGGTTCAAGCTCAGACAAACTGTAACCGCAATGCGGACAAGAAAATTGCGACGAAAATAGCATGGGGTCGGAGTTGTCGTCTTCCATAGAAGCCACCAGCACCAAACCACTGCTTAATCCTAAACAGGTCTCCAGCGACTCCGCTAAACGTTGTTCTATTCCTTCCTTAATTTTGAAGCGATCGACCACCACTTCGATAGTGTGCTTACGACGCTTATCCAGCTCTGGAGTATCATCTAAATCGCATACGGTGCCGTCGATTCGTACTCGAATGAAGCCCTGAGCACGCAAACTTTCTAAGATATGTAGGTGCTCACCTTTACGATCTCGCACCACAGGTGCCAAAATCATATGCTTGCTATCGGCTGGGAGGGTCACAATCGCATCGACCATTTCCGTCACGGTCTGCGCCGCGAGATCAACATCATGATCAGGGCAACGCGGTGTACCAACACGTGCGAACAGCAGACGCAGGTAATCGTAAATCTCGGTGACTGTGCCTACGGTCGAACGAGGATTGTGCGACGTCGACTTTTGCTCGATTGAGATTGCAGGTGACAAACCTTCAATAAGATCCACATCCGGTTTTTCCATCATTGATAAAAACTGGCGGGCATAAGTAGATAGCGACTCAACGTAACGACGCTGGCCTTCCGCGTAAAGGGTGTCAAAGGCCAACGAAGATTTGCCAGAACCACTCAAACCGGTGATCACCACCAGCTTGTCACGAGGTATATCGATATCGATATTTTTTAAATTATGTGTTCTGGCACCGCGAACCTGAATTGTATCCATAAAAAGCTGTCACTGCTGTTAAAGAAAGGCAGCCATTGTAAAGGATGCTGGCTCAGGCTTCAGCCGCTTATTTGATTGTTTGCAATTATCGACAAACTGACGACGAGCTTAAGCGGTCGAGACACAGAGCAACAGTGCTATAAAACAGTACAAAAAGTTATCTTGTGGTATCTAATGAACTGCAGTGGCTTTTGATGTGTTCTTGCGCCCAACTCATTGCCTGCGTACGAGTGCGTACGCCGATTTTTCGAAACACGTTATAAATGTGCGATTTAACGGTATTCTCGCTGACACTTAAGCGTGTCGAGATCTCTAGATTGGTTGCACCTTTGACCACCATATTCATAATTTCTAATTCGCGCATCGTTAACGAATTGATAGTGATCACGTCGTCGACGGGGCGCTCACGAACGCGCGAGATAAAATCGTTGGTTAGATGTTTGGGGAAGCAAAGGCTCCCACCGAATAACTGCTCAATCCCATCACACAAATCGTCCTGATCGGTACTTTGATAAAAAAATCCATTTACCTGAGCCCAATGAATCATTTTTTCTAAGAAGTGACCTTCCGATAAATTGAAAAAAGCCATGGGAATATTTTTTTTCGAACGATAAATTTCTTGAATCAACCCCATTAAAGGATCGCGCCGAACAAAATTGGCATCAACTAAGACTACAACGTGTTCATAAGTACTAAACCACTCTGGCATCCACTCGTAGCGTGCAGAAAGTGTGCACTTAATGCCAGTTCGACGCTGAATGTGCATCGACAGCATTGAGTTTTGTACACAATAGTGTCCATAAAAGATGATATGACGAGCTTTCTTGTTTGCTTCGCTATCCATGCGCCGCTCCTTGTCTAAATCCATTTCAAGAACGATCTTTAAATAAGTCGATCTTAGTGATAACCCGAGTAAAAACATACCATATAACATTCCGTATGTAATATCCAAGCAGGCCAATAGGTATAAAAAGCGCTGCTAAAGAGGTGACAGTCCTAGGACGCGTTATTATTAGCAGTATGTTAAGATGCTGCGCGAATAACCTTTCATGCTCAGTGGCACTTTCTTTTGATGATGAACTCAACACTATCTCCCACTAATCAGCGCGCCATTGCCTCCTTAGCGTCGCTGTATGCCTTGCGCATGCTCGGCCTTTTCATGGTCTTGCCAGTCATGAGCTTAAGTGGCCAGCAGCTTATCGGTGCAACACCGCAATTGTTGGGTTTAGCCATGGGTGTCTACGGACTATCCCAAGCCTTTCTACAAATCCCTGCTGGCTCTCTTTCGGACCGAATTGGACGTAAACCTGTCATTATTGGCGGTTTGTTGATCTTTGCACTGGGTAGTATCATTGCCGCCAACTCCGATACCATTTATGGCGTCATTATTGGTCGTGCCTTACAAGGTTGTGGGGCAATTGCCAGTGCAATCATGGCGCTTGTTACCGACCTTACGGATGAAGAACATCGTATGAAAGCCATGGCATCCATTGGTGCCAGCATTGGTTTATCATTTTCAGTGGCGTTAGTGTTAGGGCCATTTTTAGCCCAACTAGGCGGCTTAAGTGCGATATTCACAGTCACCGCAGTACTCGCCATTGCTGGTATTTTTACCACTATTTGGTTGATTCCTAACCCGCCAAAAAAAACGCATAGGGATGCCTCCGCACTGCTTCCAGAAGTGCTGAGACAGCTCACCAATAAGCAATTTTGGCCTTTAAATATTGGAATTTTCTTACTACACGCGGTGATGGTTGCTATTTTTGTAGCAGTACCTCGTCAACTGATCGCCAATGGCTTAAGTGCCGACGATCACAGCACCCTGTACTTACCCGTGTTATTAGTTGCCTTCGTATTAATGGTGCCCATGATTATCGTGGCTGAAAAACGCC
>JARGOI010000182.1 GCA_029212275.1 Thalassolituus sp. | reverse complement strand
ACTTCAACGATTCGATTTCGATTGATTTCAAAAACCTTACTGCCGTTAATTCGGTGAAGTTGGATTCTGAGACGAATAAAACAATCAATTTTGAATATTTTGATGGCACTGATTGGCAAATAGCGGATACGTTGAAAATAACGTCCACGTCTCAGGTCTTCAATTTTGAAGAGGTGGTTTCCAATCGCTATCGATTACGTCAAGTAAGAAATACCAGCACCAATGAACCCGTAACAATTACCATTAATGAGATTGAAGTATTAGGTGAAGACCTTGGGATTTTACCTCCAGAGCCTTTGGTGGATGGTGTCACTATTACTGAGTTAACGCGCGCACCTGTTGATGAATGTTATTTTGGTGCAGGAAATAGCCGTAACATTTATCCAAAAGATCCCGCTACACCATGTCCTTCGGGTGCTAAAGAAAAAACCAACGAAGGTTATGCTTGGTCTTTAGTTTCTTATACCGATGTAGACACTAGCCAAATTTTCATTGGTACTGGCTCAAACGTTTACTGTATGGGCTCGCAAAGCTATTTGAATCTAGGCATTTCTTTTAGTACTGGTAGAGACTTTGTTTGCGAAACAGCCAGTGGTGAATCCTCTTCTGGTGCATTAGGAGACCAACGACCACCTTCTATTTATATCTACGATCTTAATACCCAGCAGCGTCGTAAGGTCGTTATTGATGAAGATACTAGTAAACTGTTTGATATCACCTTGGGGTTACGTTCCTCAGGTATTTATAAAGGCATCCTCTTTATGGCGGGGCCTAATAATAATCAGGGTGCCACTCTGGTTGCACTTAATGCCAAAACAGGTGAATTGCTAGGCTCAACCAGCTACGAGGCCGGATTTAGTAGTATTCGCCGCATGACAGAATTCAATGGTAACTTTTATCTAGGTGTTGGAAGCTCTACGGTTAACATTGATGGAGGATCTGGTGCGGTTATTCGTTGGGATGGCGATGCGCAGGCTGTACTAAACGGCGATACATCGACATTGTTTGATTTCACCTTTGTTGGAACGGGCTTGAATGCAGAAGCAACAGAGCTAAGCGTACTGGATAATCAGCTACTTGTTTCCACCTGGCCTAGTAAAGTTTCTACTCAAGGCGGCGGGCTATTTGTGTGGGATGGTTCAGAAGTTAACAACGACGTGTCGGATGATATATCGCTGTGGAAGGCTGGCGTTGTTGGTGCAAGCTCTTTGGTACTGGAAGATAATGGTAACCTAAAACTATTGAATGCCGATGGTGCGAGTTTATTCGAAACAGGTACAGGCGGTCTTGGTGTCACCAAAGCGAAGCTTATTGATTCAGGCTCACTGGTGTTGTACGGCGCTAATGACGAGATAATTTGGAGCAGTGATGCTACTTATATTCCTCTTTATCCCGAAGTATCCATACTTGCTAACGTTGATGCGACTGTTATCCCTTTAGGATCAACATTACAGGCTGGATCAGTGATTTCGTCTGAAAATGGCATGATCTCTTTGAGCTTTACTAATACTGGTGACTTGCAGTTGATGCGTAAAACCTTACCCTTTACTCGCATTTGGGGTTCGGAAGATTATGAGCCTGACTCTTTAGTTGCATCTACTTATGGTATTGGTCAGACGGTAGAGTTCGAAGGTTGGATCTATTGGGGAACATTGCATGTTCCTGCTGCGACGGTCGGTAAAGCAAGAGATATCTACGGCGCAACAAGTACACTCGCCAACTTATCTCTATTGTTACAAAAAACTCATCGTGGATCGCAGTTATTTAGAGGTCGCAATCTTGGTACGCCTGCGCAAGAAATTGAATTGCTGTATGGCGGTTATGTATTCAAAGATGGCGTTCCTACTGGTCAGTACCCAGTAAGTCAGGCTAGAAAATCTTGGTTGGGTGGTTATACAAATGTCGGACAATTCAAGAATCAGATGAACAAAATGAATCAGGTTCCTAGATTTGGTCGTAGTGGTTTTGGTAACCAAGCAAACCAATACTTATGGAGTCTGATCAAGTTTAACGGCGATCTTTATATTGGTACATTTGATTATACCGACATCTTGCAGTTTTCGATTCTTGGTTCTCCGGTTGCCTTTAACAGTAATGGTAACAGTGTACCTGGCGCCGATTTATACAAACTTGATACTGAAGATATGAGTCTTGATCCAATCTTCCTAGATGGCGCTGGTAATCCTGATAATTATGGTATCCGAAATATCATTCAGGTTGGGGATGCCATGTATCTAGGAACGGCTGGTAACAGTAATTTGAGCCCTAATGGTGGCTGGCAGTTACTTAAAGTGACCGTTGAAGAGCAGGATAACTAAGCGGAGCAAGATAACTAAGCTCTACTTGCTGGAGGCACACGCCTCCAGCAACCCCTTCTTTATAATCAATGATCAACATTTTGATCACCTTCATAATTATATTTATCTCTCCGAATATTCTTTGGAACATACTTTCTTTTCAATAATCAGACGTTCATGATGATGAATCAGTTGTAAGCGGCAACGCGTTAACTGCTATGGGGCGTAAGGGGTAGATGGATAAAAAACAATTTATCATTATAGGTTTAGGTGTGTTTGGCTCAACCGTCGCTCGTGAATTGTCTAAGGTCGGTCATGATGTATTAGGGATTGATCTGGACGGTGAAAAAGTAAGTCAAATCGCCGATGAAATTACCTGTGCGGTAACCGCTGACGCCTCACTCGAAAGCACACTCAACGAGCTGAATGCAGGCAATTATGATGTTGCGGTTATCGCAACAGGATCGAATTTAGAAACCTCGGTACTAGCCACTATGCAGCTGCGTGAAATGGGCGTTGAAGAGGTTTGGGCCAAGGCGCGCACCTATCCGCATCACAAAATACTGCAACGCGTCGGTGCCACAAGAATTATTGCGCCTGAGTACGAAACCGGCATACGAGTTTCTCGTGAACTGATTTATCCTATGGTGCAAAACTACATTGATCTGAAAGATGATCTGTTTGTCGTTGAGTTGCTGCCTAGCGAAGACCTTTGCACTCGCAGTCTGAAAGACGTTATCGGCAAATTAGCGATCACGCCATTAATACTCAAGCGCGGCAGCAATGCCAATACTCACCCTAGCTTGGATGAATGCCTGCAATCGGGAGATTGTCTTGTGGTCTCTGGCAAGATAGATGATCTAAGAAAACTGGCGGCCAGTGTGTGAAAAGTCGGCTATTCAAGTTTCTGACCACCAATTCAGATAAAGAGTCGCATAAACGTCTGCTGCCCAATCCGCCGATGTTACTGTTTGAGGGATTCCTCTGCCTCATCGCTATAGGCACTCTTTTACTAAAGCTGCCGATGGCTAGTCAAGGCAGCGTCTCTTGGTTGGAAGCTGCGTTTACTGCAACCTCTGCCGTGACGGTGACGGGTTTGGTGGTGGTGGACACGGGGACAGAATTTACCCTCTTTGGCCAATGCGTCATTTTAGGATTGATTCAGTTGGGCGGTTTGGGGTTAATGACCTTCGCGGTACTTACGGCGTTATCACTGGGTTTTAAACTGCAACTTCGACATCAGCTAGTCGCCCGAGAAGCGTTTAACGAGTTATCGCTCAATACGGCTCGCAATGCGGCGATGTCCATTGCGCTCTTTTCAATCGTCACCCAGTTGATCGGCATTGCTATTCTTGGTGTCTTTTTTGTTCCTGAGCTGGGGTGGGGGCAGGGGATGTATAGCGCTCTCTTTTATACGGTCTCGGCCTTTAATAATGCAGGATTTGCCTTAGCCCCTGACAGCTTGAGTGCGTATGTTGGTCATATAGGCATCAACGTTGCGATCACCATGCTCTTTATTGTCGGTGGCTTGGGGTATGTCGTCATAATGGAGTGTTTAACGCACCGCCGCTGGCGTAAATTGTCCTTTTATACGCGGATGATCTTGCTGGCGACCCTAGCAGTTAATCTCGTCGCTTTTTCGGTCTTCTTTTTATTAGAGTACAGTAATCCTTCGACACTGGGTGGGTTAGCCTCTTTTTCCGATAAAGCACTTGCCGCGTGGTTTCAAGCAACCACGCCTCGTACTGCAGGGTTTAATACTCTGGATATTGGCAGTTTGACAATGGCGACAACGGTCATGATGTTATTATTGATGTTTATTGGTGGGGCACCCAATTCCACCGCCAGTGGCATCAAACTATCGACATTTGTCGTGTTAATGGCCACAACGCGAGCGTTTCTACGCGGCGGACAAACCGTTACCTTTATGAAACGCACCCTAAATAACGAACTCATTATGAAATCTTTGGCGACGGTCACCTTAGGGATGATCGTTATTTTTACCGCCATCTTCTTGCTGTCGATTGTAGTAACGGATGATTTTATGAATGTGGTGTTCGAAGTGGTGTCGGCCTTCGGTACCGTTGGGTTATCGCGCGGTACGACCGCGCATCTCGGTGATGAAGGGCAGTTGATCATTATGGCAGTCATGTTGATTGGACGTTTAGGGCCGTTAACGTTGGGATACTTACTGACGGTGAAGCGCGCAACCCAAATTCGCTATGCCAGCGTCGAGTTCCCAGTAGGATAGTCGCAATTAATAAGCATTGTAGATAACCATTCCATATGAATAGAAAAGCTATAAATAATTGTCTTTAACCAGTTACAGCGCTTGACGAAAGGTCAGCGAAGAATTATCCTTCGGCCCCCTTTTATTGTGTCGCAAACTGCCTTTGCAGTAGGTGTCGCAGTAATAGTAAATAGAAATAATTGGAGTTTACTCAATGGCTACAATCAACCAGTTGGTTCGTAAGCCTCGTAAGCGCAAGGTTGTTAAGAGTGACGTTCCTGCTTTGCAAGCATGTCCTCAGCGTCGTGGTGTATGTACTCGTGTATACACAACTACGCCTAAAAAACCTAACTCGGCACTGCGTAAAGTATGTCGTGTGCGTTTAACGAATGGTTTCGAAGTAACGTCTTACATCGGCGGTGTAGGTCACAACTTGCAAGAGCACAGTGTTGTTCTTATTCGTGGTGGTCGTGTAAAAGATTTGCCTGGTGTTCGATACCACACAGTTCGCGGTACTTTGGATACGTCCGGTGTTGCAAACCGTAAACAAGCCCGTTCTAAGTACGGTGCTAAGCGTCCTAAGGGCTAATGTCTTAATAAATAAGATATTACCTTGGGATATAACGATAAGAGTAAGGCTGAGCGGCTTTATATTGTTTGAGATGCTCAATCTGACCTGAAGACCGAAAGAGGGCTTATCATGCCAAGAAGACGCGTCGCTGCGAAACGCGACATACTGCCAGATCCGAAATTCGGAAACGCAACACTGGCCAAGTTTATGAACCACGTTATGGTTAGCGGTAAAAAATCAGTCGCCGAGAAAATCGTTTACGGCGCATTGGATACTGTTTCCAAAAAAAGTGGTAATGATGCATTGGAAATGTTTGAACAAGCATTAGAAGCAATCCAACCGATGGTGGAAGTAAAAAGCCGTCGTGTAGGTGGTGCGACTTATCAAGTGCCTGTTGAAGTACGTCCATCTCGTCGTCAAGCACTGGCCATGCGTTGGTTGGTGGATGCTGCACGTTCACGTGGTGAAAAATCCATGGCGCAGCGTTTGGCTAATGAGATGATGGAAGCCTGTGAAGGTAAAGGTTCTGCGGTTAAGAAACGTGAAGACGTTCACCGTATGGCTGAGGCGAACAAAGCCTTCTCTCACTACCGCTTCTAATAAACCGAGGATTGCACAGTGGCACGTACAACGC
>JARGOI010000181.1:4209-5736 GCA_029212275.1 Thalassolituus sp. | reverse complement strand
CACACTCACCGCAACATTCGCCACTGCGGCAGTCATTTCAAACGCGGCCAATGCTCAGCGCTTTTGGGCAGACAGCAGTGTATCTTTACTGTACGGCGAAGATTATGCCATGACGCCATTCCAATTCGATGGTGAAGAAACAGCAATGACCACCATGACGCTAGAGCATGTGTCTGGTTACGACTGGGGCGGTATCTTTTTCTTTGTTGACCGCAACGTAGGTGAGGAAGATTTTAACGAAACCTATGGCGAATTTTCTCCTAAATATATCTTATTCACTCCTGCAGAAGGCGGTTTAATTAAAACGGTGAATGCTGCTTTCACTTATGAATTCGGTACCAGCTATACAGGTTCAAGCGGCAGCGGCTTTAGCCAAGACAACTATTTATACGGTATTGGTGCAGATTTGAATGTTCCTGGTATGAACTTCATGAGCCTGACCTATTACTATTCACAGCGCAACAATACCTTCTATAACGGTGACAACGATCATCAACTGACCCTGACCTA
Organism: Thalassolituus sp.; assembly: GCA_029212275.1. Taxonomy (GTDB): domain Bacteria; phylum Pseudomonadota; class Gammaproteobacteria; order Pseudomonadales; family Oceanobacteraceae; genus Thalassolituus. The sequence continues at coordinate 5,226 of JARGOI010000181.1, read as the reverse complement.
TGGTTGGAGCCAAGGGAATTTCAACATCGATGGTTTCTTAGATTGGTCCACAGGCACCGACAAGCACGATGCTGAATTTAACTTCACCCCGCAGCTCACTTACAACATTGCCCCAGCATTAGGGTTAACAGAAAAACTTAAAGTCGGTATCGAATACAGCTACTGGAATAATAAGTTTGGTGGTAAAGGCTTGGACGACAAAATTGATGACCAAAATGCCATCAGTTTGTTAATTAAAGCGCATATCTAAATCCAATCGACTCGAATACTGACCGATCGTGACACAAGGAAGTGTCAACATTGTTAATATCACCCCCTCCCTGTGGTAATATCGTCGCCCATCTGTACCGGAGCTAGACCGGAATGCTAACCGTACCGCACGGAACTAAGAATGACCGACTCTTCCAATAAAGTGGGCAAGATACGCGAGCGCAATCTCGAACTGATTCTCTCTGCTGCTGAGCAAGAATTTGGCTTGCATGGCTTTAAAGGCACCAGCATGCAGGATATTGCTGATCGCGCCGGCATTGCCAAAGCCAATATTCACTACTATTTCAAAAACAAAGAAAATCTTTATAAAGCCTTGCTCGAAAATATCATTTCACTATGGAACGAAGAGCTGGCCGACATTACCGCCGACAGTGATCCGGCATGGGTATTAAAGCGCTTTATTCGCAGTAAAGTCCGACTTTCTTACACACATCCCAATGGCTCCCGCATATTTGCCATGGAAATCATTCAGGGTGCACCACACCTGAAAGAGCACATTAGCCACACTATGCGCATTTGGGTGAAATCCAAGAGTGATATATTTCAATCGTGGATTGATCAAGGAAAAATGCGAGCAGTAGATCCCGTCCATCTTATCTTTATGATTTGGGCAACCACACAGCACTACGCTGACTTCGAAACTCAAGTATTAGAAGTGACCAATCGTCGCCGTTACGAAGAAAGCGACATAGAACATATCAGTGAATTTTTGGTGGATATGATTTTAACCGCATTGCAGTTGTCCAT
>JARGOI010000181.1:0-4109 GCA_029212275.1 Thalassolituus sp. | reverse complement strand
AAAATCATGGCACTCAAACCACCGACAGTGATAGCCGAACCAAAGACGTTTTGGATCATTTTAGGCATCTGCCCCAACACTTCTGGCACCGCAGCAACCCCCAAACCTAAGCCAAAAGAGACCGCCATAATCAGCATACTGCGTCGGTCGAGTTCAATGGTACTCAGAATACGAATCCCCGCCGCAGCGATGGTGCCGAACATTACCAAGGTCGCTCCGCCCAATACAGGTTTTGGTAACTGTTGAAATATCCCACCAATCATTGGAAATAATCCTAAAATGATCAAGATACCCGCCACCCAGAAAGCAACATAACGGCTGGCGATACCGGTTAACTGAATCACACCATTGTTTTGGCTAAAGGTAGTATTTGGAAAGGTGTTAAATGTTGCACCGATCAACGAGTTGATACCATCTGCTAATACACCGCCGCGAATACGTTCTTCATATACTGGCCCTGTAATCGGTTCTTTAGAAATCATTGAGGTAGCCGTCAAGTCTCCAGAAGATTCAATCGCAGTAATAAGATAAATTAACGCGACTGGAATAAACGCCTGAATATCGAATGAAAAACCGTATTTAAAAGGCACAGGAATAACGAGTAACTGCATATTAGGAATGTTAGAAAAATCAACTTTTCCTAAAAACATGGATGCTATGAAACCAGCAATCAAACCGATAAAGATTGCACCTGAGCGTAAAAAAACATTCTTGCTTTGATTCAAAATAATAATGAGTACTAAGACCGAGCAACCCAACGCAAGATTCTCAAAACTGCCTAAATCTGGCGCTCTTACGCCACCAGCCAAATCGGTCATACCGACTTTAATTAAGTATAAACCAATGGTTGTAATGACAATGCCGGTCACTAAAGGGTTAATCAATGCTTTTAATTTATGTAAGAAACGGCTTAAAAATATTTCGATAAATGCGCCGAAAAAGCACACACCGAAAATAAGACTAAGAATTTCATCGGGGCCGCCACCTTTGCCTTTAGCAATAAAGCCCGCCGCTAAAATGGAGCTTAAAAATGCGAAGCTAGTGCCTTGTAAGGCCATCAAGCCCGAACCCACTGGCCCAAAGCGACGCGCCTGAATAAAGGTGGCAACACCAGAAACAATAAGAGACATACTTATTAAATAAGGCACTTCTGACCCTAAACCCAGCACACCGCCAATAATCAGCGTCGGAGTAATAATACCCACAAAGCTGGCTAACATATGTTGGATTGCGGCTAAAATTGTAGTGGGAATGGGGGGTTTTGCATTGAGACCAAACAGAATCTCATCGCCTTGCTGAATGGCCATAATAAGCCTCCTAAAGTAAGTTATATATCAGGCTTAGCAAAAAACTGACCAACTGGTTAGTTTTTTATAAAAAATAAGTGCTTTTATTTTAATCAGCTAACTATGCCAGTAATTGTTAGCTTTGCGCGCTAATAAATATCCGTTAATAACGCTTAATAAACCGTTATTTCCAGAGAAACTTGGTATAACGATAGCAGTAAATAGAGAATTTCTAGCGTTTTTTAGTCAACATTGGCACTTACAGACCTCAACTCGACCTCAAATAGTGCCACAGATTTTGATTGCGCACCGAAACAGATCGTTAACCATATTAAAATTCATGGATTTTATTTTGTTGGCCAATCAGTCAGTTTTTTATTATTCTTACTTCGCTGGCAGATTAACACGCAAGTCACTGCCATGAACCAATGCGCTTTGGCGTTATTTTTTGGGTCATGGTGACTTCTGTCCATGCCCCTCCGTGTTTGGAAAAGGGAGCTTGCATGACCACTCTTTGGATTCGAAATCCTCGCGCCGTGTTTACGGCCAATACCCTTGATGCCAGCAATGGCATTGTTATTAAAGACGGCTACATTATTGAGTTAGTGGCTAAGGATCAAGCGCCGACATCGGCCATTGATCAACAATGGGATGCTTCTGAGCATGTGTTATTACCAGGTCTAATTAATACTCATCACCATTTCTATCAAACACTCACCCGTGCATGTCCTCCGGCGTTGAACAAAAAATTATTTCCTTGGCTGCAAACCTTGTATCCAATCTGGGCAAAACTGACACCGCAAGCGCATCAAGTCGCTACCGAATTAGCCATGGTGGAATTGCTGCTGTCTGGCTGTACAACGGTGTCTGATCACCATTATTTATTTCCTACTCAGCTAGACGATGCCATCGACATACAAGCGCAAACTGCCGTTAAATTAGGCATTCGCGCAACCTTAACCCGTGGCTCCATGAGTCTCAGTCAAAAAGACGGTGGGTTACCACCAGAATCCGTTGTGCAGTCTGAGCAGGTTATTCTTGCTGACAGCGAACGTCTTATTAATGCGTATCATCAAAAAGATGATGCAGGGTTATTGGAAGTTGCCCTAGCGCCCTGCTCACCGTTTTCGGTGACACCGGAGATTATGCAAGCCAGTGCCGAATTAGCCGACAAGTATCAGGTGCGGCTACACACTCATTTGGCCGAAACAGAAGATGAAAATTCCTTTTGTCTCAAACGTTTTGGTCAACGCCCATTGGATTACTTAAATTCTGTTGGTTGGTTACATGATCGTACCTGGTTGGCACACGGCATTCATTTTAATGACGAAGAGATTCAACGTTTAGGCCAAGCGCGCACGGGTATTTGTCACTGCCCTTCATCTAATATGGTATTGGCTTCGGGAATTTGTCGTATCAACGAACTGAAAGCGGCAGGAGCGCCCGTTGGACTGGGCGTGGATGGCAGTGCCTCTAACGACCACAGTAATTTAATGCAAGAAGTACGTCAGGCGTTATTGATTCAACGTTTACGTTATGAAGCAGATGAGTTTTCTCATAGCGATGCATTGTCATTGGCTACCAAAGGCGCAGCGGAAGTATTGGGGCGAGGAGACATTGGCGAGCTTGCGATAGGCAAACGTGCAGATTTGGCGCTATTCACACTGGATGAACCCCGCTTCAGTGGCGCACACGACCCTGTTGCGGCTTTGGTGATGTGCGGTGCCAGCCAAGCTGACGCGGTGATGATTGGCGGGCATTGGAAAGTACTTAACAAGCAATGGCTCGGCGGAGATTTGCGTGAACTCATGCAGCGTCACCATCAGGCATCCAAAACCTTATACGCCAGTTAACAGCATCACTAATTTTAATTAATTGCTTTTAAACAAATGAAAGACGTCTTTGTTAAAAATAGACGTCTTTTTTATTGGGTATTTAAATCGATACCTAACAAGCGTTTCATCGACTTACTGAGTCCGTTGACTACCAGTTCATAAGACACATCAATTTGTCGCTCAACTTCACTGGTAGGAACATCGCCCGGAAATAACAACGTGTTCCAATGACGTTTATTCATGTGATACCCAGCCGTCACACTGGTAAACACATCGCGTAATTGAATCGCTTCTTCAGGCGGAGACTTTAAATTCAGGCGCCAACTGTCTTTTTCTTCGAACACGATGGCGAAAACCTTGCCTGATACTTTATACACACATGGCTTAGGGCCAAATGGGAAATCTTTCACCGCTTTGAATTTATTTCCTAAATAGTCGTGCAGCTCATCGCGCGTCATATTGCAGGCCGTCCTTTATTTCTGAATATTCAACTTACTGCACTTAAATTAATGAACTCTAATTACCAAACTCTAATTACTGAACATTAATCCTCGGCACACGAGGCGTCAGACGACAATACAACTCATAACTGATGGTGCCACTGGCCTGAGCAACGGTATCAACATCCACCGTATCACCCCACAATTCCACTGGCGTTCCTATTGCGGCTTGAGGTGCTTCGGTAATATCGAGGGTAATCATATCCATCGATACTCGCCCGACCAATGGACATATCACTCCGCCGACATTGACGGGGGTACCTGTCGACGCATGACGCGGATAGCCATCGCCATACCCCATCGCCACCACGCCTATTTTGGTTTCCCTTGGTGCAACCCAATCTTGGCCATAACCAACAGCCTCACCTGCATTAACGGTGTGCGTACTGATCAGGGCCGATTGTAACGCCATCACCGGTTTTAAATTTTGCACACTGGCACTGATGCTGGCAATGGGCGAGCTGCCGTACAGCATAATGCCCGGGCGC